>DATNQT010000649.1:0-6609 GCA_036703885.1 Candidatus Sericytochromatia bacterium | reverse complement strand
AACTGTTTACTCTTTCCCTATCAAAGCGGCTTCCTTGACATCTTTTGTCCTTTCACTTGGAGACAACTCAGATTCTTTGATTTGCCTGGATACTGCCCTCATATAGGCAACTTCTTTTTGAATTCCAGGCAAAATTGAGAGAATTTCGATTAAGTCGCTAAGTTCATCAGCCGTTACTTGAGAAGTTTTTATAACTTCTGGATTCAGTCTTCCATACAATCCTTTAGTGAGTAGCTCTAAAACATCTCGATGGCTTTCTACAGAAATCTCTTCAGCTTTTACCTGTTTGGGATTAATTCCCCATTTTAAAATCTTTAACAGCGATTGGGGAGACGCTTTGGCAAAAATAGAACTCGTTATTTCTCTCACAGCCTCTCCCAAATACACTTTTAGGTGAGCTTCTGGCAAATCTAAATCAGCTAGTAAAGTTTTTAGAGCTGAAATATGTTTATCAAGGACTTCAGTAGAAAATGGAGCAAGTTCTGCAATGATCATGTCTCTGGAAGAATCAATTTCTCGGTAAGGGTCTTCTAGAGTATTGATTAACAAATGAATTTCTGTGGGATTGCTATAGTCGAATTGACCTAAGAAAAATGGTTCCTCATACCCTGGGGGGAGTCCTTGGAAGTAAATGGGAAGATTCTTGCCGGATGCGACAATATTGTAAAGACTCATCTCTAAGGTTTCCGTGGGCCAACCTAAATTGCCAACTGTTAAAAATTTCAGTTGACCCGGTTGACCGAAGATTAAGCCATTGAGCAGTAGATGACGAGCTTCAGTAAGATTTTGAGCTGTTAAGTAGCGATGAGGGGCATGAACATTGACAATTTTACCTTGAGCAATTTTGCCATTGATTTGCTCGCACACTGAACTGTTGTCTAGCGTATGAGTAAACCGTACCATTGCATAAGTAACTTTACCCGTTTGTACGGCTTTAGCAAATTGCCATTCTGCTAATTTTTTTGAGGCAGCGTATACTTCATTGGTAAAGTATCTAGAAGCTTTACCCGTTGAAGAGAAAATACACTGTTGTACTCCGTAATTTTCACAGAGATTAATAATATTCTCTGTTCCTAAAATATTGGTAGAAATCGTTTCTCGGATTTTGATTTCTGCTAATCCAGGCAGACGTTGAGCCGCTAGATGAAAAACAATTTCTGGCTGTTCTTCATCAAATATAGATTTGAGTGCATCATAGTCACAAACATCAGCAGCATAGAAGGTAATTGATTCCTCTTTTTGACCAACTGGTTTAGCTTCTAAGGCATTACCAAGCCGTGCTTTGTCCACTGAAACTACCCGTTGGACACCCAGTTCTACAAGTTTTTTGACTAAGTCGCTGCCAACGCATCCTTCTCCTCCAGTTACAAGCACCACTTTTCCTTTAAGCTGATTCGTAACTTCAGGCTCATACAGATGAATTGTCCGGTTGCGGACATCGCCAAAGGGGTCTTCTTGCAATTGTCCCTCTGCCTTGTAAGCTTCGATCAGCTCTGCCGTTAAAGTTTGTAGTGTTGTCAGAATTTCAGGATCTTGTGGCTCCGGTAAACCCGGTGGAACTATCTGCTGTATTTGTTTAATAATCTCAGCTTTTTTGGTAACAGACATCCCTGCTAAGTCAGATTCAGGCTTCACTTTTATTAGCTCCTACTAGAAGTTCGTAAAAAGACTGATATCGCTCTATCTAGTTTTCCAAAATAACTCTCTTGGGATAGATGTTTTAAAATCTTAAACTATCTCTATAAGGCTTTGCTAATAAATAGCGACTATCTTTACGGGTTCTTTATAGATAGTTAGATTTTCTTCTGGAAATAGAAAATTTAGGTAAAGAAGACTCTGCTTCGGCTACATCATAGCCTTCCCCTATTGGAGTGTCTATAGTCTGCGAAGCCGGAAACGTACTGATAGAGTATGGGAGAGTGCGGCAGGTAGCTGTGAGTGAACCTAGAGAGGGAAATGGCTTTTCGCCTAATAAATAGTAAGAATCAAATCAGAGGATTACATGAAGTTAAGTATAATAGGGCAAGTGGTCGCAGTTTTTTAGGCAAGCAGTTAATCATGCCGCCGCCTGAAGTAAACGGTTTCCTGAAGCAAGCGATCGCAAAAAGCGATCAGGATATCATCGGTTGACAGGGGATGCCAGCCGAAGAGATACGCCCAAAAAAACCGGAATTCCGATAGGGCTTGAGAAATCTGCCGCAAGTTTGTGAGAAATGGTAGGGATTACCGTACATTCACCTAAAAAAACTTGCACTCACCCCCTTAGATGCGCTAAAAGAATAGATAGTATGCTTCCTTGCCGTGCAGAACTCTACGAAGCGGCGCAAGATTATAACCAGGAAGCACTTCAGTTCAAGCATTTGCAAAAGTTATTTGAAAGAAATTGATTGAGATTATGACTCAGCAGGTTACTCACCCAATGGTGAAGTTTCAGCGTCAGGTGCATTCACTTGTCGAATCTAAAATTATCAAACCCAATGACAGCCTTTGGAAGATTGCTCTTCTCTATGGAGATGATTGGTCTTACTGGAAGAAGGAACTACTCGACTTTGGCTTCACAATGCAAGATCCAATTGGCGACTTACTCGCCGTAGAAGTCTGGGACGAAGAATAACGTCCAGTCCAGTTGAACAATTCCTAGTGAGGGCTAACGCGGTGACCTACTGACACGGTGACGCAGCGAGTCTTCATGGCAGGTAATTAGATGGACTGAAAATCAGCAGGTAGAGACTTCATCGCCTCAAGTTGGGATGATACTTCCTGCTTGGTGCGGCGTTGCTGAATGCAAGTATGATTTCCCTCATCCCCAGCCCTTCTCCCCAAGGAGAAGGGAGCTAGAACTCCGGTTCCCTCTCAAGAAGGGGAGAGGGCTAGGGTGAGGGCAGATTTACAATTTATACTCCTATTCAGCAACGCCCGTGGTGCTAGTACTCAAAAGCAATGCAATGAGCTACAGGCAAGCCGCTAAAGCGTAAGATAGTTCTTTAGCGGTTTGGTAGCGATCGCGTACTTTTGGTTCACAGACTCGCTCAATGATTTCCCGTAACTTGGGAGTAATAGTGGGGATACCTGCAACGTCAAAGCCATAGCTGTCGCCGAGCTTTCGATAAAATTTTAGGGGTGCAACCCCCGTGAGCAAAAAGATTAGTGTCGGTCCAATGGCATAAAGATCAGATTGAGTGACAGGACTCCCCCGGTCTTGTTCGGGAGCGCTGTATCCCTCCGCACCAATTCGCGTACCAGGAGCTGTCCCAATTTCTTTAACTGCACCAAAGTCCAGTACAACTACCGAGTTATCCCGGTGGCGTACCATCAGATTTGCTGGTTTGATATCCCGGTGAATTAGGGGTGGGCTACAGGAATGGATGTAGTCCAGGATGTCGCAGGTCTGAATCATCCACTTAATTGCTTGGGGCACGGTTACAGGACCACTAAGTAGGATACGCTGCTCTAAATCCTGACCGTGGATTAACTCCATTGCCAAGTATTTCTTGCCGCCTTCAAGAAAAAAGTCGTAATACTGGGGAATGCCGGGATGATGCAGCGCCTTGAGGGTGCGAGCTTCTCGCTCAAAGAGTTCTTGGGCTTTGGCGATTTGAGCCATGTCGGTATTCATTTCCTTGAGTACCAACAGACCAGGGCGTCCCTTGCTGCCTCCACCTTTATCCCAAGCTAGATAGGTTGTACCCATTCCTCCCTGCCCCAGCGTCCGCAATACCTGATAGTGACGGATAACGCGCTGGATGGGTACTAAAGGTTCACCACAGCGAATGCAGAATAAGTTACCGGGTGGATTGCCTTCATGACTACAAGGGTTAGCTTTCGCCACAGGTACAGTTGATTTCTCCTCTACTGAAGGCTTTCGTGTAGAGGTGGAGGAGGCATTGTGACTTTGGAATTTCAGCACAGGTCCCTCTCGTGCTAGTCGGATGAGAGCCGTATCGGGCACTAGCTCTCGCGATACTAGGACACCATTGAGGAACGTGCCATTTGTACCCTGATTAACGAGCTGCCACAAACTACCCCCTTGAGAGGACGTGCGCCTAAGTTCCAGGTGATGCCGTGAAACTAAAGGGTCGTCCAGAATGATGTCATTATCGGGGGCGCGACCAATCCGAATGGCAGATTGGGTCTGAAAATCCCACTGTTTCAGGGGGGTGGATGCCTTGGGATCGATGAGGGTCAGCGTGACCATAGGTGAATTAAGAGTAAAAAGGTCGCTGCGCTCTGGGGCTGAGGACTGGGAAGATTTCTCAGATCCTTTTATAATTTTTAACCCCCAATTCCTAATCTTCAATTTCCTCATCTCCAGCGACTGCTTTTTGCTTTCCTTAGACGAGTTGCTGCTGATCGAAGTTTGGTCGCACCTTCACCCGAATTAGAATGGCGGTGATGTTGTCGTGACCATTATGCTCATTAGCAAGATCGATTAATTGAATGATGCCTTGATCTAGGTCGGCGCGGGAACTGAGTAAGGGATTGAGGTTAGTCTGCCAGTGCGTCTCTACTAGATCATTATCCGATAGTCCATCGGAACATATTAAAAATAAAGTATCTTCGTTGAGTTCCAAAAATTGTACGTCAGGATTGACAAACTGTTCGTTGCGCGGTCCCAGGGCTTGAGTAAGCTGGTAGGCATCAGGGCGGGCGTAAGCAATCTCCCTGGGCACTCCCCGATTTATTTCTCGTTGACCAACCTCATGGTCTGCGGTGATTTGCTCTAAGCCCCGCTTGCGAGTCAGACAATAGATCCGGCTATCTCCTACATGAGCGATCGCAGCTTCTGTATTTTGAATCAAAATCATTGCCAGCGTCGTGCCCATGCGACCACTTCCAGAGCGGGCATTTTGCTGGTTAACATCGTAAATGGTCTGGTTGGCTAGACGCACCCCTTCGCGAACACTCTCTTCTGTGGGTAAATGGTCTTGCCAATTTTCTTGAAAGTAGCGCTTTAGCCTTTCAACCGCCATCGCACTGGCAACTTCTCCCCCCGCGTGTCCTCCCATACCATCACAGATAATATATAGACCGCGAGCCTGTACCGCTCGACCCATTGGGTTTTCATGTTTTTTAAGCTGCGTCTGAATGCCATAGCAGTCCTCATTATGCTCCCGTTGGTGACCGACATGGGTACACCCTGCATCATCCAGACTCAGTAACTGCATCGGCAGAATTTGAGTGGGTATCTCGTCGTTTTCAGGGCTGGGGCTTACCTCATTAATTGGAGCTTTCTGAATCACTGTAGCTGGAGGAGCTTCTGTACCTTCAATTGGGTTTATTGTCATATCCATTGTTGAGTAAGGGGTTTGGGTAGATGACTCCCCGATCAGTTCTGATGGTTGGTGTTCGCGGGCGATCTCTTCTAATTGCGATCGCAGCTCTTTAATTGTCGCAATTTCATTAGTACACAGCTGCCGAAAAACAGCTCCCAGGGAAACAAATTGCGTCCGTTGGGACTGGTCAAACAACGTTTGCCACATATGCCCTAAATCTTGGAGCGTTAGCTTTGGCTCTTGGGGTTCGGGATACAAGCGCATCAGACCTAGTGCTTGGTCTTCATCCACCCGAAGATTACTAGTCTCCAACAAACTTTGACGATAATTCCAGGGTTCTAACGCCTCCCAGAGTTTTGCCATTTCATCGAGCCAGTACAAAATCTGCAATGTGGAAAGTTGTTCGCTTCCCCACAGATCTCTAAGTAGCTGCCACTTGCTGCGGTCTTCCAACAGCACTACCGCCTCGCCATCCTGTTGCCATGCATCATGAACTTCTGGCACAGTTGGATAGTACAATTCATTCAGTGCTAAATAAGGTTGGGCGATCGCGGGGATACCCAGAACTTTCCCAGAGTCTGAGGGGATACTTGAAGACTGACTCGTCGGTGGCTCAAGCTTCTGGGCGTTGCCTTGTTGTTGATCTATGAGTGCCTCTAATAGTGACTTTTGGTAAGGCTGGCAGTCCAAAACTCGGACTGATGTCTCGTGGGGCGTTGCTTCACTAGGCGCAAGCTGCTGGAGGCTTTGGGGTTCTATCAGTCGGTAACGCTGTTGGGGGTCTAGATAGACAACTGTGGATGTAGGGGATGACACGCCGTCGCCATCGTTTTTTTCACTAACGCTTTCTGTAACACTTGAGCGACCTGAACTTAACAGGGCTTGAGTGACTGTATCATCTACAGCTACAGGCTCTTCGCTGGATGTTGCTGCTGATTCTTGGGAGGCATTCGCTTTCATTCCATCTTCCGCAACTGATGTATGAATAGAAGCTACTGAAGACCCCATCGTCGTTGTGGGGGACACTTCCCTCGTGTTGGAATCTCCAGACAGTGGTGCTTGGGAAACTTCGACTTGAGCTGCATCACTAGCTACTAGTTCAGATAGCTTAGGGGATGCTTCTTGAGAACCCGTAGGTGTAGCTAGATTCTCTAGCTCTTTTGAGATAATTGCCCACCAAACTGTACCTGTGAAAGCACCGCAATTGTGGCAAGTCTCCGCATTGACTGGGACTTGAGTGCTGCATTCATCACAAGTTTTATGGGTTAGGGAAGTTCCACATTTTTGACAAAACTTATTGGTATTAGGATTTTCAAACTGACACTGTGGACAAATT
>DATNQT010000648.1:0-11639 GCA_036703885.1 Candidatus Sericytochromatia bacterium | reverse complement strand
GCAACTTTTGCAACTTTTTTCTCTGTGGCAGCTTTTGGCAGAGAGAGTGCTGGAGCAAAACCATTAACGGCTGTACGCAAACGCCGCATTCCTACACGCATCTGGTGTAAAGCTTCCGGGTCTGTGTCTTTTAGAACGTCAGTTTCGTACTTAATTGTATGCTTGAAGTGTTTTTTAAGTGCTAGATGTGCCCAATCACCAAACGTTTTTGGGTCGAGTTTTTCGGTTTTTGCCATCGTCCTGTAGATGCGGGTTTTTCAGGGTCAATCCAAATCAAAAACCCGTTTTTAGTAAATTTAAGCTTGAATTTTCAATCCTAGCATAGTACTCACTTAATCTTTGTAGGGTAGACTACTTAGACCAAGGAGTTTGGGTAAAGTCTAAGGGAGTAGAAACCCATAGATCGTAGCGGATTGAAGTTTCGCTCGTATCCAAATGTTTCATGAAAGGTTTGCCCGTCCAAATTTGGCAACTACAAACGGTTTTCGGCTGTTGGAGTTCAAACCCTCCCCTAGTAGCTGTTAACTGGAAAAATTCAATATGCCAGTGGGCGGGTTCAACGGCAATATAACTAGCGTCAGCATCGTCTTCAGTTGGGGTGGAAGGTCGATTGTAACGTTTGATTGCCGTTGGCAGATAGTCGATATCTAGTAAATAGGACTCAAACCCATTTTGACGAGCAAAGTTGAGGACTTCCTGCCAGTCATAAATCGGCAGCTTCTCGCCTTGACGGAAGCAGTCTTTGGTAAAGCAGTGCCCTCCGAACAGCCACACGAGCTTTTCCAGGATGCTTTCGACCCGATCGCGATCGCTTGTCATTAACTCTACATCCTCGGGTAAAAGCAGGCGATCGGGTACGCACCACCAATATTCCCAAAATGTTCCAGCATCGAAGGGGATCAGGCGCTTAACAATACCGGGAACACGATCGCGTTGCTGAATTTCGAGTACTTCCTGAGCAGAAAGATGATCAGTATCCGCCAGAGACAAGTCTAGATTCTTGCCTAGGGGATGGGTGGGTGCGATCGCGATTTCGTCAGGAATCCACGAATCAAATCTAATCACAAGTCATCTTCCTCAATGGCTAATGTATTACGCTTCCTTGTGTTGCAATAGCATAAAAGGTTGAAAATGGTAACTATACCTTGCTTTAAATGACATCCAACCATTATCTTTAGAAGATAGGTTTTTTACACGCACTCAACTACACCGAACACAAACCTTATCCAACTGTATGACGCCGAGCCAAGACTTGGGAGCAGCAGTAAAGTCCACCGGGGCATTGAATACAAGAGATTTCGCCAGTTTAATGCCGAGACCTGGTTGGAATGAGAGCCAGCCTGCCTGGGAAGGCTTTTTGTAGCCGTTGTAACAGTATCAACTTGCTGAACTAAAGCAGAGAATAGCAATTATTTACTGATTCGGTTCTACATCAGTAGTGCCGTGTAGGGGAGGTGACACAGACTGAGTTACCCAAACAAGGCTTCCTTCGTTTCACGAGACATCATGGACACCATGAATCGCGATCGCTAGAGTCGCCCCTACTTGTGGCAAGCTTTGATAGCTCAATCTTGAGACGACTCCCCGATGTTTGATGAGGAAATAACCTGATTTCTGTTGAGGCAGTAGGGATGTTGGCAAGACTTTTGTAAAAGTCTCTGCATTGGCTTCAATTTTTAAACAAGAAGCCACCCTTTTTTCTATTCACATCATCGTTTTCAGTCGGTTTTACTCTTCTAGACTGTTCCCTTCACTCTCAAGTTAAGAGTGGTTAATGAGTCCTGGTTGCATTGAGCTTCCCGACTCTAATCCTTAACTCCAAGCAACCTTCTTTTCAGAAGGAAGTGTGCATCATACCCATTTATTTCTGAGGAATTATTAGCTAACCCTTGCTCGTGAACTTTCTTTTTTGAAAGCCAGATCGAACTCAAAGCTGATAACTAGCAAGGAAAACTAGGCAAATTTTATGAAAGCAAGTGAATTTTCAAAAGAAGCCGAACTCTTGAGTCGGCATGAAACAGGAGAACGAAATTTTTCCGGAGCCAATTTAATTGGAGCCGATTTAAGTGCAAAAAATCTGAATCGCATCAATCTAAGTTCAGCCCATTTGAACGGAGCTGATTTAACTAAGGCTAAACTGATTAGAGCAAATCTTAGTGGTGCAGATTTAAGAGTCGCCAACCTCTCGAAAGCACAACTGATCGAGACGACACTATCACGGGCTGACCTGACTAAGGCAATCCTGATAGAAGCAGATTTAAGCGGAGCCATATTAAGTGGAGCCTTTCTGACTGGGGCAGATCTGAAATTTGCTACCTTGATTGGAACCAGTCTCATCGGTACTTTGCTCAAAGGGGCAAAACTGACAAAGGCAAACTTGACCGGAGCAACGTTGAGTCGAGCCATTCTTACCCAAGCCGACTTGAGAAAGGCTATTTTGAGTCGAGCGATTCTCAGTGAAGCTAAATTGAGTGAGGCGAATCTGCAAGGAGCCACTTTAATTCGAGCGTATTTGAATCGGGTAGATTTGCGAGGGGCAGATCTGGAGGGTGCTGACCTTAGTGAAGCCGACCTCAAGGGAGCCGATTTGAGTGGCGCGAATTTAAGTGAGGCAAACCTGCAAGGAGCAAACCTGGCTGAGGCGAATTTGAGCGGTGCGAACTTAAGTTGGGCAGACTTGCAAGGAGCAAATCTAACTCAGGCAACCCTCAGTGGAGTTCTCCTGAAGAAAGCTAACTTACAAGGAGCGGAACTGAGTAAGGCAAACCTGCACAAAGCTAACTTGTGTAAAGCTAATCTTGCAGGTGCAAACCTACTTGAGGTCAACTTGCGCGAAGCTAACTTGAGTCAGGCAAATTTGCTGCGGGCGGGTTTACTGCTGACCTATCTAACCAGAGCCAACCTTAGTGGTGCTAACTTAAGTGAAGCGAATTTGATAGGAGCTGACCTGAAGGAAGCGAATTTGAGTGAAGCCTCCTTGGAAGGGGCAATCATGCCCAATGGCGTCATCTACAGCCAAGGAGCGAAAAGCTAGCGGGGAAACCAGTGGGGTTCGACTGTATCAGTGTTGAACTAAGACTGTAAGATATGGCGCAAGCGATCGCCGCCGTCAGGGGTAAGCAAATCATCTTCAATCCCCAAGGTTCTCTCCATGAATAATGCGATCGCGTCCTTGTGCTTTTGCCTGTGCAAGTGCGCGATCAGCTGCACCAATCAACAGCGCCGCCCAGTATTAAGTCTTTATTATTCTCCCTTTAAAAATAAAGCTTTTCTCTTCTTTGCCCTTTTTCTTCCCACTGTCGGCGTTCAGTAAGGCGGCTGCTAACCCAATGTTGTGGAACCAATTCAGTCTCTACAAGATTTTTTAGATCTGGCATTTCTTGGTGACATTGGCTACAAAACCAGTAAATTCTTTGGGATGATATATGACGAAGTAAAGGTTGCGAACAACAAGGACACAAATGTTGATTTAGCGTAAGCATTTTAATTTCCCCCGAGTAACTAGTACTCATCTATGAGATGTATTTATCAAGCGATTTATACTTACTATTCTTCCTTACTTTTTTAATAAATAATATTTATATATTCAACGTTTTATTAAAATTTATGTCTTGAACGTTCTAAGTTGAACATTTGATGAAAATAAAACTAAAAAATCAAGTTAGACGCTGAATTTCCCTCTTTTTAAGAGGAGCTAGAGGGGATAAAATCAACTTTTGATACTTCTCAGACATCCTCTCAGCACTATTTTCAATTTAGCTACAACAAAGCTTCAATAAACGGCTCAAGTGGTAGCGACTGATGCTGAGGAATTAGCTCTATAATCGCTGCTATGTCGCACAGGAATTTCAATCAAAAATTCTGTTCCTTGTCCCACCACTGACTCGCAGTGTAAAGTACCTTTATGCTTATCCACCACAATTTGATAGCTGATCGATAGTCCTAAACCCGTTCCTTTTCCGATCGGCTTTGTTGTAAAGAAGGGGTCAAATAATTGTACTTTTGCCTCTTCTGATATTCCAGGTCCATTGTCTGCAATTCTTACAGCAATGTGATTGGGAGCAGAGACTTCAGTGCGAATCCAAATAGTTGGGGAGAAATTCGCTCTAAAATTTCTTGTATTACTTTGAACCTCCTCTAGGGCATCGATCGCATTCCCCAGAAGATTCATAAATACTTGATTGAGCTGAGAGGGATGACACTCCACCATCGGCAGTTCGCCATACTCTTTAATCAGTTTAATCGCGGGGCGATCGCTGTGAGCTTTCAATCGGTGATGCAAGATTAACAGCGTACTATCTATTCCATCGTGGATATCGACGGGTTGCATCTGTGCTTGGTCGAGGCGCGAGAAGTTCCGTAAGCTCAGTACCAAGTGGCGAATGCGTTCTGCTCCAGTTTCCATTGAAGAGAGGACTTTCGGCAAATCTTCGATCAGAAATTCCAGCTCAACAGCAGAAGCATGAATCTTAATTTCTGAAACGGGGTTGGGATAATGTTTTTGATAAAGGCGTACCAGCTCTAGTAAGTCTTTTATGTACTCGTTGGCGTAGTGTAGGTTCCCGTAGATGAAACTCGTAGGGTTATTAATTTCGTGAGCCACTCCAGCAACCAGCGTTCCGAGGGTGGACATTTTTTCAGTTTGCACTAACTGCGTTTGGTAAGAATGAAGGTCATGCAACGCTTTTTTAAGTTGTTCGGCTTGAGCGGTTGCTAGAACCGCAGCGGTGCGGCTTTGAGCATAAAGTTCAGCTTGGTCGATTGCGATCGCTACTTGATCGACAACGGCAGCAATCAATTCCACCTCATGATCGCTCCAGGGGCGGGGTTCCTGGAAGTGTTCGCAAACAATCACTCCTGTTTGGTGGGAACGAGTTTGAACGGGAGCAACGAGTAGCGCTGTTAGTCCTAAGGCTTGCAAGCACTCGCGACTGCTCGCCTCCAGTTGCACGTCTGTGGCAATGTCATCAATGCGGAGCAGATCTTGCTGCCGAACTGGTTCATTTAATGTTTTCACCCACTCGACGGTGCTGGAAGAGCAAAGCTCCCTTGGCAGATCCAAGCAGCAAGCCCCATGCATCAGTTCATAATAAGGAGGGTCGGCTGACTTGTGATACCACAAGAACTGGCAACGGTGGATCTGGAGTAGGCTACGAACTTCTTGAACTGCCGTATTCAAAATCTTATCGAGTTCTAGAGAACTGCGAATTTGACTAGAGAGGCGACGCTTAAGCAGTTCTTCCTGCACTTGCAGTTCTCGAAATCGCGCTTCCGATTGTAAGAGCTTGTCTTGGGTTCTTTGCAGTTGCTCGTTGGTTGCTACTAATTCCGCCATTGCTGCCTCGACTTCGCGAGACTTTTGTTCGAGCTGGCAACTATATTGAATCGACTGAGATACTTCAGCCAACATATCAAAGACAACTGGCGAAACGCTGTCCGTGAACTCTTCTAGTCCTAACCAAGGCTGGGGTTTAATCGCACCAGCACTAGTGAAAACAATCTGAAATTGCCCGTTGGGTAAAATCTTGCCAATGCGGCAATGCTTCCACAGGTGGTTGTTCTGCTCGACGCGAATATTCCCTCCAGGAGCCTCAAACGTTTGTCCATAAGCCGCTTCGCGCACTAACTCTACGTCAAACGAGCCAGCTTTCTCCACGGCTTGCTTCCAGAGGTAGACTTGGAAATAGGCGGCTTCGATAGGGTCACTCGTGACGCGATCGCTACCATATCGACGCTTGAAGTTCTTAACGAAGGCACGATTGCTGGGTGTATCGATACTTTGAAAGTAGCTCCAGCTAGCATAGTGACCCGCTACCGCATCGCCGCCAATCCGTCGAACTTCTTCTTCAGTAACACTGACCGCCATAATCGGAATATCTTCCGCCTTAATTCCAGCATCTTTATACTGCTTGTAAAATGCCAGATTGCTGTCACCATTCAGGGTATTGAAGACGATATCAGGCTTGGCTTGCTTGATTCTGGCGATCGCATCGCCAAACTCTGTAGTCCCTAGCGGTATGTACTCTTCCCCAGCTAACCTACCGCCTTTACGTTTGACTTGAGCTTTGATTAGCTTATTGGCAGTGCGGGGAAAAACGTAGTCTGAACCCAACAGATAAAAACTTTTGCCCTGGTTCTGAAGTAACCAGTCAACGGCTGGTCCAACTTGTTGATTAGGACAGATACCCGTGTAGAAAATGTGAGGTGAGCATTCTAATCCTTCATACTCGACTGGATACCACATCAGGGCATTGAACTCTTCCAAGACGGGTAACACAGCTTTGCGACTGGCAGAAGTCCAACCGCCGAAAATCGTCGCTACCTTCTCTTGTTCGATCAGCTTTCTGGCTTGTAGAGCAAAAGTCGAGGGGTTGGATGCTCCATCTTCGATCACGGGTTCGATGATTCTTCCCAAGACACCACCAGCTTGGTTAATTTCCGCGATCGCCATCAATTCAGCATCTTTCAAAGACGCCTCACTAATTGCCATCGTCCCACTTAAGGAGTGCAGAATTCCGACACGAATCGTGGAATCTGATCTAACAACTGGCTGGTCTGTTTCACTCATCACTGACTGTTTTTGAAACCTTCTGCTTTTAAAAGCGCACATCAGCTCTCGTTACCAGCGATCGCTTCAAATTACTCAATTGATTTAGACCCGATGGTTTTAATAGATTCAATCCCCTGTTGTCAAGTCAATAACCGATTAAAGTTTGTAAAGCTTAATCGTACTCAACTGATTTTTTGCAACGTCTTTCTGGGAAACTGTACAGATATTAGCTTAAGTCTAGAAAGGCAACTGTAATAATTTTTACGCTTGGCACAATCTTGTTGTTAGCACAGACGAGTCTAAGTGGCTAGTGCGCTTCTAAGTTGGTAGGCGGGAATAAACCCTCCCGCTCGTTGAAGGGAAGGCAGAGGGCAAAGGGCAGAAGGATCTTATGTTTCGTTCTCTTATTGGATTCAGACCTCTCCTGAACGGGAGCCAGTGAGCTTGGCTCACAGGGGGATTCAGACCAAGAGCTCCATGAGAGGTCGCCAGAACGCTTTTATGAGAGGACATCAATGCAAGCATAAAAGCCCTCTGCCTCCTGCCTTCTGCCTTTCTTGTTGACTTCGATTACCTCACCTCTAGGAGGAGTAGGCTTTCCAGCTCAACTCTGTAAACTAGACCGTGACACACCTGTCATGGATTATGTACAACTTTTACAACGAAATAAATCAGCCAGACTCTCAAATTGACCTGGCAAAAGCAGCACTTTATATCGCCCAAGAAGAATATCTTGGTCTTGACATTGCCGCTTACATTAATGCCCTCGATGTTATGGCGGCTGAGGTAGAGGAACGCTTGCCCGCCGAACGCTATCCCCTGCGGGTTATTCAAACCCTCAATAAATACTTCTATGATGACCTGGGTTATATCGGCAACACCAATGATTACTACGATCCGCGCAATAGCTTCCTCAATGAGGTGATTGATCGGCGAACGGGTATACCGATTACCCTCTCTGTCGTCTACTTAGAAGTTGCCCGACGCCTTGACTTTCCGATGGTCGGTATCAATATGCCGGGACATTTCTTAATTCGCCCAGAATTTCAGGATGCTGGGATTTTTGTTGATGCCTTCAATCGAGGTGAGATTTTATTTGAGCAAGATTGTGAGGAACGACTTTCCCAGATTTATCAGCGTCCAGTACAACTGCAACCTAATTTTACAGAAGCCGTGAGTCATCGGCAGCTATTAGCACGGATTTTGACTAATCTCAAATTTATCTACCTCAATAGCAAAGACTTTAGGAGAGCGCTAGTAGCAATTGAACGCATTTTAATGTTGTTTCCCGATGCTCCGATGGAATTACGCGATCGCGGACTTCTCTACTATCAGTTAGGAGACAAGTCTAAAGCATCCCACGATTTAGAAATTTATTTAGCCATGCTTCCCAACGCGGAAGATGCTGAGGCGATTCGTCGGTTACTCGCTCAACTACGGGAAGCTTAGGAACGTGGATTAAATAACTGGCGTTGGACGTGCCGATAACAATTGTCGCTCCTATTTCAAAAACATTATTCCTGTAGGGGCGCAAGGCTTGCGCCCTGGTTCCGGCTTCAACCACTAGGCTGAAGGGGCGTATGCCATACGCCCCTTCAACAAAATCATCCTACATTCGCCCAACACCAAATAACTTTCACGTTTCACTTCATTCCTTGATAAGTCTCCTCGGCAACTCGTTTGAGGCGTCTGAGTTGAGCTTTCATGTCGCTCTGCGTCCAGCTAGCCGCAAAGATGTTGAAGCCCCAGCTAACTAAAGGGTTGGGAATTTCAAACTCAAAACGGTTAACTAAGCGTGTACCTTTGTTATTGGGTTGACACTCCCAGCGATCGCGTCCTTGGAAAAATCCCTTGAACCCCCAAATCACTAACCCCGGTTCTCGTTCGATGACAACGCTGTTGAGGGTAGGCTGTAACACGGGAATTTGAATGACAAAGCGACTGCGACTCCCAACATCGGTACTCCACTCACCGAGAGGTTCACAACGTAGAACGGGGTTGAGCCAACGGTGCATTAAAGTTTGGTCAGTGATACAGCGCTCGACCGTTGTAGCGCTGGCTTTGATTTGAATCGATTGTTCAAAAACTTGAGTCTTTGACATTATTTAATAAATTAACAGTCTCTCTGCGGGATATTGCTCCTGTTAATACTGTGCCCTTAATTACTAATCCCTGCAAAAAAAGGAGTATTCAGCGTGAAAACCAGCAAATCGTTTATTCTTATGGCTTAATTATCCATAGGGATAGAGTTAAAGCCGCGATTTGAAGTGTAAGGTTGTCCGTGAACATCTCAGGCTGTCAATCTTCAACTCGCTGCCTCCCTGGTGACGAGGGTACTAATTGATTGAGAAGATGAATACCATCAATCACGTCCAGCAGGGTCGTCACAGGTTTCGTGTTGCAGTCTCGGTGAAATGTTGAGAATAACGCAAGAAGGAAGGCTATGAATGAAACTTGGGTAGGTATCGTCCAAATACTGGCAGTGGGTATGCCGAGCCGAGCGCATCCAATCTTGGCGCAGGCACCGGGTCAACCAAGGGCAGTAGTTGAGACGGGAGTTGGATACTTTAACGACATTATCCGCAATCTCAGCCTATTTGTTCCTCAGTTGCTAGGCGCGATCGCAATTTTGGTAATCGGTCTGATTATCGCCAACATTGCTTCTGGGGTGACAAAAGGGTTGCTCAAGCGTACCAATGTTGACAACAAAGTGGCTGAGTGGATTACGGGTCGCCAAGGGGGAGAGGATTCCCCCCCCATTGAGGACTGGATAGCTGGTGCGGTTTACTGGATCGTCATTGTCTTCACAGTGGTGGCGGTTCTAAACACTCTAAACCTCCAAGCCGTTTCTCAACCCCTCAATAATTTTCTTAACCAAATTACAGGCTTCTTACCGAAGCTGCTGGGTGCGGTGATTTTCTTGGGCGTTGCCTGGTTGCTCGCCACCCTAGTCAAGATAGTAACGACACGGGCGCTGCGAGCCGCTCGTTTGGATGAGCGTTTAAATCAGCAAGTAGAAAGTCCACCCGGCACTTCAGAAACCCCACGCCGCCCAACTAATCAGTTTTCACTGGCGGAAACGATTGGGAATGCGCTGTACTGGTTCATCTTTCTGCTATTTCTACCAGCAATTCTAGATAGCCTAGGATTGCAGGGAACCCTCCAACCCGTGCAGCAGCTGCTTAATAATATTCTGGGGATTCTACCGAATATTTTGGGAGCTGTCTTGATTGCCGCTACTGGTTGGCTGATTGCTCAAGTCGTGCGCCGCATTGTCACTAACTTACTAGCCGCATCAGGTGCTGACCAGTTAGGCGCTCGGTTTGGATTGCGGGGAACTGTGGGGGGTCAGTCACTCTCCTGGATTCTCGGAACGATTGTCTACGTCCTGATTTTAATTCCGACTGCGATCGCAGCTCTCCAGAAGCTCCAGATCGAGGCAATCTCAACGCCTGCGATCGCAATGCTCAACCAAATTCTCAACGCTATCCCCAAAATCTTTACCGCAGCGCTGATTCTTGTCATTGCTTATGTATTGGGGCAGTTTCTCAGCGACCTAGTGACAAACATCCTCACGAGCATTGGCTTCAATAATATTTTCCAGTGGCTCGGCTTGCCCTCACCTCGCGCTACCCGCACGACACGGGTTACTGTCACGCCTGAAACACCATTAGATGCGTCGTCCCCGTCTGGACGAGAGACGACACTCCAGCCGTCAACTGTTCCCGCACGAACGCCATCCGAACTGATAGGAATTATTGTCCTAGTCGGCATCATGCTATTTGCTGCTGTTGCGGCAATTGATGTCTTACAGATTGCTGCTTTAACTGCAATTGTTAGCGGTATTGTTGTCATTTCCGGTCGGATTCTAGGTGGATTAATTGTCTTTGCCATTGGTTTATACTTGGCAAATCTTGTCTTTAACTTGATTACCAGTTCCGGGTCTCGCCAATCAAGAATATTGGCACAAATTGCTCGGATTGCAATCATTGCCTTAGTTTTACCGATGGCACTGCAACAAATGGGCATTGCTGGCAATATTGTTGAATTAGCCTTTGGACTGCTGTTGGGAGCTATTGCTGTAGCGATCGCTCTTGCCTTTGGTTTAGGGAGTCGTGATATTGCCGCTAGTCAAGTTCGAGAATGGCTGTCATCCTTCAAGGAAAACAGACCACCCGACATTAAATAACCTCTAAGAGTTTTAGGAGGGGCGCAATTAATTGCACCTCTCCTATGTTCAAATTAATGAAAACCAAAAATTTCTCCAAATGCTGTGAAAATATCTAGATAAAAATTACCTTGCATTTGACGAAATAGCTCAAAGGTCGTATTGGGTGAGCCAAAGAAAGGTCGTAGAGTCCACGCCAACTGTGTACCGACAAAGGCATAAAGGATAAGCCAAAAGCGTAAGACGCTCATCCGAGTTTTCTGCCCTTCTTCATCCTCCTTTGAAAGCATCTCCATTCCTTGATAGAGAAACTTGATTCCAATAAAGCCTGTAATCGCAAAGATTGCTACATTTAATAGTTTAAAAAATTGGTAATTTTGGGTAGAGATTAGAAAAAACAACGTAATCGGTGCAAAGCTGAAGAGTAAGACACTAATTACAGAGACAGCAGTCAGGAGCATTGCAAAGTGCTGTCCAAAGGTTTTCCGCGAACCGAAGAGAATGTTGAAAAAGTATAACGTTGGAAAACAGATGATTAGGGTAATTAAGTAGAGAGCCGGAAGTTTGACCGCTGAGGACAACGCCTGCATCCAACTATGAGATGACCCAATAATCCCACCATAAACAGCGAAAAAGATGGAACTACAGAGCAGAAGAGCCGTGTTCTTAGTTTCTAGCTTGAGACCAGAGCGTATTTCTTCAAGAAACGAAGCGCGATCGCGCAGAAGTCCAATTAGGATGCTAAAGTATCTCGTTGCCTGGAATTGACGCTGAATCATCTTTATTTCTATCCCTATAGCCTATCCCGTTAAGCCAAGAATTTTGCACTGCAACCTTAAGCAACAAGCGCTGGGTCGCACTTTCCGGAATTCTACAGGAATCGCGTTTTTTAGGTGAGTGCGATTCCATCACCTGTAAAAA
>DATNQT010000647.1:0-1918 GCA_036703885.1 Candidatus Sericytochromatia bacterium | reverse complement strand
GCGTTGGCTTGGTTGTGGCGGCGTATAGCTGAGTCATTGCCTGGTAGGAAAAGCCATACATTCCCACCTGTCCGGTGCTGCCGGGAAGTGCTGCCGCCCAGTTTACGGTGTCCTCGCCGTCTTCAGTTTCGTTGATAAATAGCCGAAATTCCCCTTGGGATGTGCCGCGTCCCCGCACGTCTTGAATGACTACGATGTAGCCTTGAGTAGCGTACCAGATGGGGTGGGCGTAAACAACGGTAGATGCGATCGCTCTTCCATAAGGTTGCCGCATCAACAACACTGGAAATTCACCCCCACTATCGGGGCGATAAATATCTGCATCCAAACGTACTCCATCGCGAGTCAGCATGGAGGCAGTTTCTTTGGGTTTAACGTTTAGCATGAGTGCTGCTGGGCTTCAGGCTGATTAGAAGGAACAAATAACCGCTTTCTCGGCGCAGTTAAACGCAGATTGAAGCTAGGAGTTACTCCCTAAGTTTCCAATCTCTTAGGTGCGATACAATTGCACAGATTTGTTAATTATCTACGTTTATTTGCACTTCTTCACACATTTCCCGTTTAGCACGCTACCAGGGCATCGGTTCGCGTCAGCACTCTCATATCCTCTTCATCCAATTCAACAGGTGTTCCCCTATGAATCAGTTCGGCAAAGTCTTCATTTGGTACCATAAAGCACAGCGTATATAAGCGACCTTTCCCCGTATTTCTAATTTCATGAATTCCAGTAGGGGGCACTAGTAGACTGTCTCCGGTACGAATTGGAACAGTTTTTCCGTCACAACTTGCTAATCCTTCCCCTTTGAGTACAAAAAACATTTCTACCGCAATTTGATGCCGATTAGGAGGCGTTTTGCCACCTTCATCAAAAATTTCCACACAAAAGGTTATCGAAGCATTAGCCGTTGCGGGTTCAAAAACAATCGCTAAACGGTTAGAATCCTGGGGACTGATTCGATAAGCCTGGTATTGCTTTGGAGATTGGATTACAGGAATCATGCAATGAGTAGCCATCAAAATTGCCTCCTAAGATTGCTAATGATTTTAAACTAGAAATAGAACTTTAATTTTCCAATGCGATCGCTTCAATAATTGATCTAGATTCCGTGACAAATCCAAAGCACTGATTAACGTTATAAAGGGTGGCTTTGAGACAGTATTCTGGGGACGTTGTTGCTGCACAATCCTTGACTAAAATGCAATCATAGCCAAGAAAGTTAGCATCTTGTAGGGTAGCCATGACACACTGGTCAATATTAACCCCTGCAAAGAAAAGTGTAGTTTTACCTAGGTTGCGTAAGATACTATCTAACGGAGTATCCCAGAAACCACTCATCCTATACTTATCGACGCAGATGTCTTCAGGCTTTTGTTCCAATTCATCCACAACTGCCGCTGCCCAACTGCCTGCCATCAACACTGGTGCGCCCCTACTTGGTAAGGGATCTCCCAAACCTACACCCTCACCCGTTGGGTTGTAAACATGAAGTGTGCCAGGACTGATATTCAGCAAGTCGGGACGATTTCCCCAGTTCACCCAAATTACAGGAACCTTCGCACTACGCAATTGGGATAGCAGGGTTTCTAGAGGATTGATGGGTTCGCGGGCGGGACTTACATCGACGCCAATATGGGCAAGCCAACCTTCTGGATGACAGAAATCATTCTGCATATCGATTACCAGAATCGCAGCTTTTGCCAAATCCAGACGCAGCTTTTTTGTTGCCGTTGGTAGATTGATGGGCTGAGGCGTAAGGGGTGGACGAGTGATATCCGCTATTTCTGCATCAACTGTCCAAGCATTCGGCGGCACGCCCAAGGTACGAAGCGGTCGATTCATGTTTTTTATTACAGAAATTTATAGCAGTCCTCAAATATTTTGAGGCTAGAAAATATTTTATAGCCTAAAGTGAATCCT
>DATNQT010000646.1:0-3758 GCA_036703885.1 Candidatus Sericytochromatia bacterium | reverse complement strand
AAGAATGCCAGTGAGAAGAAGTCCGGGGCAGGGCAGTATTTTACGCCGCGTCCGCTGATTGACTGCATGGTGTCGTTGATTAAACCGCAAGCGGGGGAACTGATACAAGACCCAGCAGCGGGAACGGGAGGGTTTTTGATTGTGGCTGACCGCTATATTAAACAGCGCACGGATGATTTGTTTACCCTTTCGGAAGCTGACCAGGTGTTTCAACGGCAGCAGGCGTTTTATGGCATGGAGTTGGTGCAGGATGCCCACCGTTTGTTGTTGATGAATATGATGCTGCACGGGATTGAGGGGGAGGTAACGTTGGGGGATACTCTCTCACCGGATGGGCAGCGGTTGGCGAAGGCTAAGGTGATTTTGACGAATCCGCCTTTTGGTACGAAGAAAGGGGGTGGCAGTCCGACGCGGGATGATTTTACTTTTCCCAGCTCGAACAAGCAGTTGGTATTTTTGCAGCACGTTTATCGCAGTCTGCTACCCGAAGGACGGGCGGCGGTGGTATTACCGGATAATGTGTTGTTTGAAGATGGGCAGGGCCGCAATATCCGCGCTGACTTGATGGACAAGTGCAACCTGCATACGATTTTGCGGCTACCTACGGGGATTTTCTACGCCCAAGGGGTCAAGACGAATGTGCTGTTTTTCCAGCGGGGAACGACCGAGAAGGGCAATACTAAAGAAGTGTGGATTTATGATTTGCGGACGAATATGGCCAGTTTTGGCAAGCGAATTCCCCTGACGCGATCACATTTCCAAGAATTTGAATTAGCCTATGGAGATGACCCGAATGGCAACAGTCCGCGTGTTGACCAAGGGGAAAATGGGCGCTGGCGCTGTTTTACCCGTGAGGAGATTGCCAAGCGGGGGAATAATCTCGATATTTCCTGGTTAAGGGATGAGAGTTTGCAGTCGGGGGATGGGTTGCCGGAACCAGATGCGATCGCGGCTGAGATTATGCTGCGGTTGCAGACGGCAATGGAGGAGATGGAGGCGCTGACGGCATTGCTGGACAATGAGGAAGAGACTGAAACCGCGCTTCTAGAATAGGAAGGCGATTAACAAGACTAAACAGTAAGCATCAATGAATGTGTCATTAACTCCACAACTGGATAGGTGAAGTAGCTTGATAGATAAATCCCAAGATATGTTTATGCTTGATTCAAGCAACATCGCTCAGCTTGCTAAATCAAATCAGCAAGTTATTATAATCAGTGATTATTACTCCCATGAAATAGTAGCACCTAACTCTTGGGAAAAAGCTTTATTTAGTGAAATTTGTCAAATTATAGGAGGTAGCCAACCTCCCAAAGAGTATTTTATTAATGAGCCACAAGAAGGCTATATAAGACTTATCCAGATTAGAGACTATAAAACTGATAAATTTGCAACTTATATACCAATTGAATTAGCAAAGAGATTTTGCCAAAAAGAAGATATTATGATTGGTCGCTATGGGCCTCCAATTTTTCAAATTCTTAGGGGTTTAGAGGGGGCTTATAATGTAGCGCTGATGAAAGCCGAGCCTAACACTAATTTATTTGATAAAGAGTTTCTCTACTACTTCCTACAGACTCCTCAGCTTTTTAACTATGTAGCATCTGCATCCCTCAGAACCGCAGGACAAGATGGTGTAAGAAAAGAACTACTAGATAATTATCCAGTTTTTGTGCCACCCCTCAACGAACAACGCCGCATAGTTGCCAATATTGAGGCGTTGAAGGCTCGGAGCCAGCGGGTGAAGGAGGAACTTGAGGCGATCGCCCCCCTCTTAGACCAGTTCCGTCAATCAGTCCTCGCCGCCGCTTTCCGTGGCGACCTCACCGCTGATTGGCGAGAGAAAAACCCTGATGTTGAGCCAGCTTCGGTTCTGTTAGAGCGCATTCGTGCAGAACGCCGCCGCCGTTGGGAAGAAGCGGAACTAGAGAAGATGAAGGCTCAGGGGAAAATGCCAAAAGATGATAAGTGGAAGGAGAAGTATAAGGAACCTGAGTCAGTTGATGATTCTCAGCTACCAGAATTACCTAATAGTTGGTGTTGGGCACCTGTAGAGTTAATTTCCACAAAAGTTGTGGATGGCGTTCACAAAAAGCCAAACTATGTTGACGATGGCATCCCATTTGTAACAGTTAAAAACTTAACTGCTGGTTCTGGTATAAGTTTCGATGAAATCAAGTATGTGTCGCCAGAAGACCATGAGGAGTTTGTCAAGCGTACCAATCCAGAACGTGGTGACATTCTCATATCCAAAGACGGAACTTTAGGTGTTGTAAGGGTTGTTCAGACTGACCGTGTATTCAGCATTTTCGTCTCAGTAGCCTTGGTGAAGCCAGTTACTTATAAAATGAGCGATTACCTTGAGTTTGCCTTTTCAGCTCCACAAATGCAGAGACAAATGCTTGGAACCGGAATAGGTTTAATGCACATTCACTTGAAGGACTTGCGGCGTTATGCTGTTCCAGTTTCACCACTGATTGAACAAGAAGAAATCGTTAATCGTATCAATAAACATTTAAGGACAATAGAAAAAATAAGTCTTAATGTAGACAGCAATCAGAAAAACTGCGACCAACTCGATCGCTCCATCCTCGCCAAAGCCTTCCGAGGCGAACTGGTTCCCCAAGACCCCAACGACGAACCCGCCTCCGTCCTCTTAGAACGTATCCGCGCCGAACGGGAGAAGCTGGATACAAAGAAAAAGGCAAAAGGTAAAACTGAAAAGAAAAGCCGCAAGGCAAAACCTGAAGCCGCAGAACCAAAACAATTGAGCTTACCAGGATTCGAGTAACCCCGTAGCTCGCGTCAAAGCCGCCATCAGTCACAACAAATACTGCGTCAGAATCTCATGCTATTCAAAACGTTGAGAAAAGGGGTATTGGCTCGGTTCATCTTCGGTGCAGCCGCGATGGTATTTGCGATCGCCCTACAACTCTGCTCAATCTCAGCATATCGACTTCCCGCCTGAAAGCAAGAAAACCCAAAACGCGATCGCTTAGAGCAGTCAAGATGTCACTTTGGCGAACTTTACCGGACATGGCTTCAGGAGTCTGATGAATCCTTAAGCAAACTCCTCTGTTGCCCAAAGCTGGTCAAATTCTGTTGTAAACGTTGATGAATGCGATCGCTCCAAAACGGCACAACAGGCAAACCTTGATTAATTGTTTTCAACGCCCAACCACTGTCAAAACTTACCAAACATCGCCGCTTTAAATCCAATAACAGCATAAACCGTTTCATCTGCCCTTCTAACACAGACGGCTGAAACAGCTACGACTCAATAGCTTTAAGAGTTTCAGGTATTTCCCAGCCCAGGGCTTGAAGTCACTACAGCTTTATCAGAATACAAGCATAAGCTGGTTCAGGGCTTGAAACTGCTACAGCTTCATCAGACAGGGAATTTTTGGGAGTGCGGAACTGTGACAGTAACTTCCTGCCATTGCCATAAACGGCTGTCAAGGGATTAAAACAACAGACCAGCCAATTAGATCGGCTAGCCAGCCATTTACCCCAAATTGGCTTGCTGGCTGATTTAGCTTAAATCCTTGCTAAGCGAGACTTTCAGCCCTGTTCGCAAGTTTATGCACAATTGCTACTCAAATCTCTCTCACTGCAGGGCTTCAGCTTTAGGTTCCTTCGGTTTTTTCTCAAAGACTTGGATATTTGGCTCTGATAGCACAAAGCCGTTAGAGGTTGATTCACCCATCTTGCCACCGATAGCAGCCACCCACATGGGATAGTTGGCAGCAGCATCCTCA
>DATNQT010000645.1:0-17355 GCA_036703885.1 Candidatus Sericytochromatia bacterium | reverse complement strand
AAGCTTTTTAACCAATACCAACGAACCCAACTCCACCGCTGTCGAAATTCGCTCCTCCACCGATCCAAAATCAGGCAGCGAATTTGTCAAAGTAATAGTTGTTGGTTCATCAAAAGGCGTTGTGAAAATTATTCACACCCTATACCGCCTCGGTTTTGCCGAAGTGACAGAATGGAGTCAACCCACGCCAACAGCAACTCCAGGCGAGGTAATGAGTGTGATGAGGCGATGTGTACTTTTAGATTGAAGTTGGAAGATGTGCGATCGCCTTTTGCTCTAGAATCAGTAGAAGCGATCGCTCTCTCCACACCAGCCAATAAGTCTTTAAGGACTAATATCGATTTCCTAAATGTTCGCTACAAATAATTTTATTGTTCCCCCCTTGACCCCCCTAGCCCCCCTTCTTAAGGGGGGAATATAAGGAGAACTTTTATTCTTGGGGGTTAGGGGGGTGCATTTGTAGCAGTGTTTAATGAAATTGATATAATTTTGCTCATCAAGAACATCGCCTATATAGTCTGATGAATTGTTGTGCAGCGGCTGGATCGATACCATGAAGGCAGAGGACGAAGACGGGGAGTTAGTAGGTCTTAATCATCCCGTTTCAGGTTTTTCAGTTGGCTAAAAATTCCACGCGAACGATTCGTTATTTCTGGACGAGTTAATATTCCCTGTGAAGGGCTAAATAAAAGTGCCAATAAAAATAATCCAAAAATTACCAAGACAATTGCTGGTCCAGAAGGGATATTCAAGTAATAGCTGGTATACACACCACTGACACTAGCAAGACTTCCTACAATTGCTCCCAGTCCCATGACCTGGTGTAGTTCTTTCACCAACAGATAAGCCGTAACCCCAGGACCAACTAATAGGGCAACTACTAAGACAACTCCCACAGTTTGCATACTTGCAACAATGGTGAGAGTAATACCAGCCATCAAACCATAATAGAGAGCATTGACGGGAAATCCTAAGGCTTGAGCGCCCAGCTTGTCAAAGGTATAAAGCAGTAATTCCTTATAAAATAATTTAACTAAGAGCAAAACAATCACGGTGATGATTGCTGTGCGTTGCACATCCTCTGTTGTGACTCCGAGGATGTCACCAAATAGAAAACTATCCAGATCTATTTTGCTTTTGAGTAAGGTAATGAGGGTAACGCCTAAAGCAAAGAAACTAGAGAAAGTCAGTGCCATTGCCGAATCGACTTTGACACGGGATTGAGTGCGAATCCAGGTAATAACTAAAGTGCTAAAAACACCTGATATAAAAGCACCGACTAAAATATTAGCTTTCAAGAAAAAAGCGATCGCAAGTCCTGGTAACACCCCATGAGCAATCACGTCTCCTAGTAAAGCCATGCGCTGAACGATTAGATACGTGCCAACCACCGGACAAAGAATACCGACTAAAATGCCCACAGCAAGAGCATTTCGCATGAACTCATAACTTAGTGGTTCTAATAACCAATTTCCCATATCAATTAACAAAAATACGCTGTCTCTAGCGTCTGAGTAAGAACTTGTGAGTGTAACCCTTCACCATAAGCACGTTGAATATTTTCTAAACTCATCACTTCTTGAGGGGAACCCTCGGCAATTAATTGCTGGTTCAACAACAGCAATCGATCATAGTGATTCAAAGCCTTTCCCCACTCATGTGAACTTACAATTAACGTTTTGCCTTCTGCCTTGAGTTCAGCAAAAATCTGAAAAATAATAGCTTCTGTCTTTTTATCAATTCCAGCAAGGGGTTCATCGAAAAGGAACAGTGTCGCTTGCTGCGCTATGGCACGCGCCAAAAAAACCCGTTGCTGCTGTCCTCCTGAAAGTTCTCCAATCTGACGGTGGCGTAGTTCCCAAATCCCTACCCTCTGGAGTGCAGAGGCAACAATTTCTTGGGATTGACGATTGGGTGAGCGAAACCATCCTGTGTGTGGGGTACGCGCCATCATCACCACACTCCATACAGTAACAGGATAATCCCAGTCAACTTGCGATCGCTGCGGCACATAAGCACAGCAACACAGCTGCTGCTTTAGTGTGCGTCCTTTGAACTTGACTACCCCGCTCGTAACAGGAACCAACCCCAGCATTGCTTTAATCATCGTACTTTTGCCAGCACCATTGGGGCCGATCAAGCCTACCAGTTGCCCTGGCTCCAAACGGAAGCTCACATCTCCTAAAGCACGAATCCCTCGGTAGTTAACAGCTAAATGCTGTACCTCTAACATGACAAATCTTATTTAAGAATAGTAATCATTATTACAAAATCGAACTGAATGCAGCGTCTTTATGTTGAAGGGCTGGCATTGGCATCTACAATGATAATGATTATCGTTATTTTATCTTGTTGAAGTGCCCCTCGTGTTAAAACGTTATTCCTTTAAAACTCGCTTCATAGGAAATGCTGCAACTTTAGCGCTTGCACTGGGATTGACAGGCTGTGGGACTACCCAACAGACGACCCCTTCATCCCCTAGCGCCGCCACACCAGCTTCGCAAACCTCTACCACCACCTCAAAGAGTGACAAACCAATAGTAGTCGCGACTTCCAGCGTCCTTTGTGACGTTACCCAAGAAATTGCAAAAGACACCATTGACCTAAAATGTTTAATTCCTGCGGGTACAGACCCCCACGTTTATGAACCCAAACCAGATGACCGAAAAGCGATCGAACAGGCAAAGCTAATTCTCTACAACGGCTATAAGTTTGAACCCGATTTAATAAAACTAATCAAGGCAACTAAAAATCCTGTACCCAAAGTCGCTGTTAATGAGATAGCCGTTCCTCAACCCCTCAAGGGTGAAGAACACGAACATGAGCATAAAGCTGGGGAAAAAGCAGAAGCCCAAGAACATAGTGAATTTGACCCCCATGTCTGGCAGGATGCTCAGAATGGTGTTCGGATTGTCGAGACAGTTCGAGATAGCTTGAAAAAGCTGGTTCCAAGTAACGAGGCACAATACACCAGCAATGCCGAAACAATGACTAGTAAATTGAAGCAGGTAGATAGCTGGATAAAATCGCAGATTACTACAATCCCTACAAATCAACGTAAGTTAGTCACAACTCACGATGCATTGGGTTACTACTCCAAGGCTTACTCTATTCCTGTTGAAGGTGCATTGCAGGGAATTAGCACCGAGGAAAAACCGACAGCAGGACGGGTCAAAGAACTGGTGGACGAGATTAAGAAAGCAGGTGTTCCCACAATTTTTGCTGAAATGACAATTAACCCAAAGTTGATTGAATCTGTTGCTAAAGAAGCGAAAGTCAAAGTCTCAAAGCGAGAACTGTTTACCGATGGACTAGGAGAAAAAGGGACAGAAGCTGACACCTACGAAAAAATGCTGATTGCCAATACCCAGACGATTGTGGAAGGACTGGGAGGCAAGTACACGCCATTCCAGCCAAAGTGATTGCGGATTCCTTGTAAAATTGGTTGAGGTGTCGAAGCCCTATAAAAAAGGCAATGTGAGGAGTCAGATCGATGAAATTTGGACAGTGGCTGGGGATAGTTGCCCTAGTTCTCTCTCTCTACATTCTGTGGGAAATTCGACAACTGCTTTTGCTACTGTTTCTGGCGGTGGTATTTGCAACAGCATTGAACAGGCTTGTCGGGCGGTTGCAGCGATTGGGAGTCAAGCGCGGTGGGGCGGTGGCAATATCGGTACTCGGTTTGTTAGCGCTTCTAGTCCTCTTCGTAGCAC
Organism: Candidatus Sericytochromatia bacterium; assembly: GCA_036703885.1. GTDB lineage: Bacteria > Cyanobacteriota > Cyanobacteriia > Cyanobacteriales > Coleofasciculaceae > CADCTM01. Next base: position 13,642 of record DATNQT010000645.1, on the reverse strand, counting down.
TGATCGTGCCCCCGTTTTTGCAACAGTTCCAGCAATTAACCCAATTAGTACCTCAGGGATTAAATCTACTTCAGACGTGGATTGATCGCTTGATTGCTCGCCTTCCGGGTGGAGCAGTTGACTCTCTGCCCAATGTTAACGATTTAATGAACCAAGTTCAGCCACTGGCAAGGGGCTTGGCTAACAACGTTTTTAAACTGTTCTCTGGCTTTGTCAACGTTGCTGGGGAGTTGTTGCTTGTGGTGGTCTTTACGATTATGTTGTTGGTCAATCCTCATCCCTACCGCCAGGGATTTGTGAGGCTATTTCCCTCTTTCTATCGCCGTCGTGCTGATGAGATTCTCTCTCTGTGCGAAACCGATCTGGTGGGTTGGATTATCGGTACGCTGATCAATATGGTGGTGATTGGGACAGCCAGCGGGATTGTCTTGTCGATTTTGGGAGTAAAGTTGGTGCTGGCAAATGCCTTGCTGGCAGGGTTGCTGGAGGCAGTTCCTAATGTAGGTCCTATTTTGAGTACGATCGCACCAGCAACGATCACTCTCCTCGATTCCCCCTTGAAAGCACTCATAGTTGTCGTTGCATACATCCTACTGCAGCAACTTGAACAATTTCTCTTAGTCCCGGTGGTGATGGGAAAACAAGTAGATCTGTTACCAGCCGTAACGTTGCTCGCTCAGATTATCTTTGCCTCCTTCTTTGGTTTTTTGGGCTTATTTCTGGCTCTCCCGTTGGTGATCGTCGTGCGAATTTTGCTGCGCGAAATCGTTGTCAAAGATGTGCTAGATCGGTGGCATATCAATAATGTAGAGGACGAACCGTCTGACAAACGAGCAGAAATTCTACCCCAGGCTACCCCTAACAACGCTCCTGGGAATCCTCAGCCATAGCTAATGTACAGATTTGTCGCTACTGTGGGAAACTTTTCAGAAGGATTCTGATTCTGACTGATCAATAATCTCTCATCGGTTCGGAAACCATTCGCGCAATCCAAGGTTTTGACCGATAGTACTCGTAATAAGGAAACATGGTCTTGAAAGTACGCTGGCTCTTACCCAGCTTTATGGGTATTTTTTTGCTTGCTAATCCAGCAAAAGCTGATAGTTTAACCTCTTGGCGCTTCAATGCCAGCCAAAATCAGCTTGATTTGACAACGGATGAGAGTGTTCAACCCAAGGTTCAACTTCTTTCTAACCCAACTCGTTTAGCGATCGATCTGCCGGGTATTATCTTGGGACGCCCTAAAACCAATGAAAGAGTAGGGACAGTTATTCAAGAGATTCGGGTAGGACAGTTTAACCCCGATACCACCCGGATCGTGATTGAATTAGCCCCAGGCTACAAAATAGACCCCACAAAAGTACAAGTCCGAGCCGACTCTGGGACTCGTTGGTTTGTCCAGTTGCCGACACCTGAGAAACTTGCAGGTAATTATCCACTTCAAATTGGCTCAACTGTGGCGAGTGGTCCACAAGCGAGTCCTGTCCAAGTGAATATTCCCGTACCAGCAGCACCGCCTGAGAAATTTGCTGGGGTAAGTGCTTCGGGTACAGAGATGGCTGCACTGAAGTCTCAAGTTGAGGCGTTGATGGCTCGGTACAATTTCCTGAAAACGGGAATGTTCTTCCTGGATTTGGATACGGGAAATTATTTAGATATTTCTGGCGATCGCGTTTTTCCGGCTGCAAGTACCATAAAACTGCCCATCCTCTTCGCCTTTTTTCAGGATTTAGAAGCGGGAAAAGTCAGGATGGATGAAACCCTAGTCATGCGAAATGACCTGATTGCTAGCGGTTCTGGAGAGATGCAAGACTCACCTGTAGGGTCTAAGTATAGCGTCCGAGAGACCGTGAATAAGATGATTACCATCAGCGACAACACCGCTACGAACATGATCATCGACCGTTTAGGCGGCATCGCCAAAGTCAATCAGCACTTCCGCAGTTGGGGGCTGAAGGACACAGTTCTTCGTAATTGGCTGGGTGATTTTAGTGGAACCAATACAACCAGTTCTAAAGATATGGTGCGATTGCTAGCACTGGTTATCGATAATAAGCTAGTTTCTTCCTCAAATCGGGAGCAGGCTTTAGATATCTTGCGCCGTACCGTGACTAGAACCCTACTCCCTGCTGGTATTGGTTCAGGAGCAGATATTGCTCACAAAACCGGAGATATTGGGTTTCTGATCGGAGACGCTGGACTGATTAAAATGCCCAATGGCAAGCGTTATTTAGCAGGGATTTATGTCAAGCGCCCTTACAACGACGTTCGAGGAAGAGATTTTATTCGTCAAGTTTCCAGCCTTGTCTACAAGTACCTAAATCAGCAGACCGCAGGAGTTCCTGTTGTTCGCCCAATAGGCACAAATCGATAGAAACCTATCAGTTTCTCAATTCCCAATTCCCTATTCCCCTACACTGGATAAACTTTGTCCAGCTCTACCAACGTTTGGAGCAACACATTCGCTCCCTGAGTGCATTGTTGAGGTGAGGTGTATTCCGCTTCGGAATGACTTACCCCTGCTTGACTGGGGACAAAGATCATGCCCATATCCGTAATTCGTCCGATTTCGAGTGCATCATGTCCAGCACGACTGGGGAGATGGCAGTAGCTCAGTCCTAGTTGCTGACAAATGGATTCTATTGTGGTTTGCACTTGGGGAGCTGCTAGGGTGGGTTCAACGCACAACAATGCTGCTATGTCAATCTTTGTGTTGGTTTCAGTAGCGATCGCCTGCACGTCCTGCCTCAGTTGCTCCAGCATCTCCTCTAAGCATTCATTAGACAAATCCCGCATATCCACCGACAGTTCAACCTTGCCAGGAACGATGTTGACGGCATTGGGTAAGACATTTAGATAGCCTACGGTGGCAACAGGTGATGAGGGCATCCGACGAGCAATATTTCGCACTGCCAGTACTACCTGAGCGGCTGCCACCAAAGCATCTTGACGCATATCCATTGGTGTTGTCCCAGCATGATTAGCTTGTCCTGTAATAGTTATTGCCTTGCGTCGCATCCCGACGACTCCCTGAACTACTCCAATCTCTTTGCCAGTTCTCTCCAGTACGGCTCCCTGTTCGACGTGGAGTTCAACAAATGCTGCCATATCTGCACGAGAACGCTTTGCCGTTGGCAATTCATCCCAATTACCACCCACCATTTCTAAGCTAGTTTGAATTGATTCGCCGACTTTCGGTTGATAACGCTCAGGAGATTGCAATAGTACCGTCCCTGCGATCGCTTGACAGCCAATCATGGTACTTTCCTCATCGGTGAAGACAATCACCTCTATGGGATGGTTTAGCCTCAGATTGTTTTCTCGCAAGGTTCGTGCTACTTCAATCCCTGCTAGGACTCCCAACACGCCATCAAAACGTCCGCCAGAAGGAACCGTGTCGATATGAGAACCTGTTGCGAGTGCAGGTGCATCCTCAACCGTACCCGCGTAAGTACCGATTAAATTGCCTGCGGCATCAGTGCGTACCGTCATACCTGCCTCAATCATCCACTGCTGTACGAGGTATCGAGCCTGCAAATCTTCTGGAGTAAAGGCAAGGCGGCAGATGCTACCAGAAGGCTGTTTGCCAATTTTTGCCAAGCGGTTGATGCTCTCGCTGAGGCGATCGCTATTTACGGTAAGTCTAGGAAGAACGATCATTGAAGCTCCTATGTAAGATGCAATTTCCTGTAGATTCAGCTTGATCAGTAGATAGTGCTTTGGGACGTACTACAAACTTGATTCTGCCTCAAAAATATTGTATACAATATACTGCATACCAAACAAATCGTTCTACAGCGATTGAACTGTATACGAAAGCTCAGTTTTTTATCCAACTAGATTTGTTGCACTACAGGGGAGTTTGAGACAACATGAGTCAAACAGCGACTACCACCAAACGAGTATTCATTTGTGGTTCTGCCCTTCGGGGTCAACCTGACCACGGCAACCTTGGGAAAGCCAAATTCATCAGAGAAACCAAAACGTCCTCGCTTTATCGCTTACACGCGGCAGGAAACGCTTGGCATCCCGCCATTTACCAAGTAGCTGAGGGAGGTATTTCCATTCCTGGGGAAGTCTATGAACTAACAAAAGAGCAGTTTGAACAGCTTGCCGCAACGGAACCTCCCAATATGTATCCAGGCGATGTGGTTCTAGAGGATGGAGAAGTCTTAACCGCTTTCCTGTATCCCCGTGAGTTAATCGAGAAGTACAACTGGATTGACATTTCTCACTACGGAGGCTGGGCAGCTTATAAGGCGAGTTTAGTCACTGTATAGCAGTTTTAAAACTCGGTGAAATATAGCACTAGAGTAGGGGCGCAAGACAAGAGCGCCCCTCCCGTGTGGTACACAAAGAGTGAAAATTGCTGTATCGCGAAATCAGGAAATAATTGCTGGATGAGCTGTCAAGTAAACTTTCGTTTGCGGCTATTCTGGCTGGTCTTATTTTTAGTGTTGCCTTGAATAACAATGAAATGCCCCAGATGTAGCTCGACACAAGTCCGAAAAAACGGTCATCGTTCTAGCCAACAAAATTATCTTTGTAAAAACTGCGGTCGTCAATTTGTAGAGTCCTATTCTCAAAGAGGTTACTCTGATGATGTCAAGCAGATTTGTTTGAGAATGTATTACAACGGGCTAGGATTTCGTGAGATTGAGCGGCTCACTGGCATTAGTCATAATACAATCATCAATTGGGTTAGGCAAGCGGAATTATCACCTAATGATTCTGAAGTTAATGAAATAAAAGAAGATACAAAACGGGATGAAAGAAGAGAGTGCTTTCAAAGCCGCCCTTGCTACCAAAGGGCTGTTTTTGTGTGAAATAAGATTAATAAAAGAGCGCTGTTTAGTAGTACAAGAGCTAGCGGGTGAGCCTCTTGATTCACAGACTCTTAGGCATCCCAGGTAGGGTGACACACCTCAAGTTCAGCCAAAAGACTGATTTTTATCTGCACAATTACTGAAATTTAGGCAAACATACATCAAAGCATTTGAGCATTGCACAACACATAGATGCATCATTGCCTAAGTAATTTCTTGAATTCGTGCAACTCATTGATGAATGAAGGCGAAAAAAACATCTGTTTATTGTGCCGTCGCTTACATGGCGACTGTAAAGCTTATCAGCTTATGTAAAACTAAGGTGTTAAGCTAAATACGAATATTATCTTACTTACTACTAGTGCAGCGTGGCATAAATAAGTCACCAGCCAACAAGTGGTTGAATGCCTTATGCTTAAAGGACTTTGGACTTTTGGGCGGGTTAGTGTTTGCGTAGCATGGTGCGTTAGCAGCATAGCGGAACCGCTCCTGTTCGGTTGGGAGAAGACCTCCCAGCTTAAGTAGCGCCCTTGACTTTTGACTTCCAAGGTAGCGGTACTAGTCGTGATGCAGCAATTGCACAAGCACTGGCACTCTTGTCCCAGTTACGGACTCTAAAAATGCTTGTGAAACTCTGTATTGCGGTAATTCAAATGCTTAACATTACCCCATATGGAACAAATTAACGCCAATACTGGCACGACTATTCTACTGTGTGTAGCTGCTTTAATCGTAGCGACAGGAATTGGCATTATTATCGTTTGTTGGATCACTAAGCCAATTTTGCGCTTAAATACGGCTGCCAAGAAAATTGCTAAAGGCGAATGGAAGAAAACAGGAGAAATTGAGCGCTCTGATGAAGTGGGGCACTTATCAGAGACTTTTAATCAGATGGCAGCGCAACTGCAAGAGTCCTTTGCTGAACTTACTGCTTTGAATGAAGCTTTACGTGCGAGCGATCGCAAATTTCGAGCAATCTTTAATCAAACCTTTCAGTTGACAGGAATGCTAAGTGTTGACGGCATTGTTTTAGAAGTCAACCAAACCGCATTGGATTTTGGTGGATTGCAGCGAGACGATGTGATCGGCAAGCCAGTTTGGGACTGTTACTGGTGGACCATTTCCCTAGAAGCGCAAACTCAATTGCAAGTAGCGATTAAGCGAGCAGTTAAAGGTGAATTTATCCGCTATGAAGTTGATGTATTAGGGGCTGGCGATCGCGTTGTCACCATTGATTTTTCGCTGAAGTCCGTTTTTGATGAGCAAGGCAATGTTGAATTTCTGCTCTTAGAGGGTCGAGACATCACTCAACGCAAACAAGCTCAAGATATTTTATCCGACTATAACCGTACTTTAGAAACCCAAGTTGCCGAACGGGCAGCAGAATTAATCCATACTAATCAACAATTAAAACATGAAATTGCTGATCGCAAAGCTGTCCAACTTGCCCTCAAACAACAAAAAGAAATTCTACAAACTATTTTTGACAATATGCCAGGTATGCTGTGCTTCTATAGTGCCGATATTGAAGTGCAGTTTATCAACAAAGCTTTTGAGCGAACGCTGGGTTGGTCACTCGAAGAACTTCGAGAGAGGGATTTCATGGCAGAATCCTATCCAGACCCAAACTACCGCGCTTCAGTTTTAGAGTCCATGCTCAGAGCTGATGGAACATGGCAAGACGTTCAGAACAGAACTCGTACTGGTAACATTTTATTTACCTCTTGGGCGAACGTTCGCTTACCAGATGGCTCTATTATTGGTATTGGAAAAGATATTACCAAGCGCAAGCGGGCAGAAGCAGCACTTAAAGAAAGCGAACAGTTTTTACGTAGTATCTACGAGGGAAGTGAAGCCGCCGTCTTTGTTGTTGACGTGCTAGAAGATGGAGGATTTCGCTATGTGGAAATCAACCCTGCCCACGAGCGGATGTGTGGTATTCTCTCATCAGAAGTAGCTGGAAAGACTCCAGAGCAAGTATTTACTCCGAAAATAGCACACAAGGTGTCCGAAGGTTATCGCGCTTGTATGAAAGCTGGAGAAACTATTACCTTTGAAGAGTGTTTGGAAATCCAAGGCAAAGAAAGCTGGTGGATAACAAACCTGACTCCAGTTCGGGATAGCAATGAGCGCATTTATCGGATCATTGGTACTGGCTTTAATATTAGCGATCGCAAGCAGGCAGAGGAAGCCTTGCGACAAAGTGAACAACGCTGGCAGTTAGTTCTCAAGAGTATCAATGCTGGCATTTGGGACATTAACTTCAAGACTGGAGAAATCTTTCACTCTCCCCGATGGAAGGAAATGCTAGGGTATCAAGACCACGATATGGAGAACAACAGCGAGGATTGGCTTAGCCGAGTGCATCCCGATGATTTTGACCGGGTAATGGCTAAACGTCAAGCCCACTTGAATCAGGAAACCCCCTATTACAGTGCCGAATATCGCTTGTGCTGCAAGGATGACAGCTACAAATGGATTTTGTCTAGGGGACTGGCACTCTGGGATAAACAAGGGAATTTAGTGCGATTCGTTGGTTCCCACGAAGACATTACGGAGCGCAAACGAATAGAACAAGCCATACGGCAGAGTGCGTTGCGGGAACGGGCGATCGCTACTGTCGTGCAAAAGATGCGTCAGACACTCGATATTAATACGATATTCAGTGCCACAACCTGTGAACTGCGGCAAGTGTTGGATTGCGATCGCGTCGCCATTTATCGTTTCCATCCTGACTGGAGTGGGGAGTTTGTTGCTGAGTCACTAGCGGATGGTTGGGTACCTCTGATTGCCGAACAGAAAAATGACCCCCATTTGAACGAGGATGCAGTAGAAGACGAAAACTGCACGATCAAAACTTTGAATATTGACTCTGACTCGGTGCAGGACACTTATCTGCAAAACACTAGAGGCGGTGCGTACTCTCAAGGCGTAAATTACCGAGTCACTCAAGACATTTACAAAGCTGGGTTTACCCGTTGCTACATCAATCTATTAGAGCGATTTCAAGTCAGAGCTTACATCATTGTCCCCATTTTCTGTGGCAGTCAGCTTTGGGGATTACTGGCAACTTATCAAAATTGCAGTCCCCGTTGTTGGACTGAATCACAAATCAGTGCCGTGGTTCAGATTGGAGTTCAGTTAGGAGTCGCCTTGCAACAGGCTCAATTACTTCAACATACTCAACAGCAAGCCGTAGCGCTGGAACTTGCTTTAGACGAATTAAAACGCACTCAAGCCCAACTGATTCAAAGTGAAAAAATGTCTTCTCTAGGGCAAATGGTAGCGGGTGTTGCTCATGAAATCAACAATCCCGTCAGCTTCATTTACGGGAATCTCACTCCTGCCCGTCACTATTTTCAAGACCTATTGGACTTAATTGAACTCTATCAGCAAACCTACCCTCACCCTACACCCGAAATTCAGCAGTTAGAGTCTGAGATTGAAGTCGATTTTCTCGTGGAAGATTGGCAAAAACTCATTGATTCGATACAGGTAGGGGCTGAACGTATCCGCGAGATTGTTCTCTCACTTAGAAACTTTTCCCGACTGGATGAACAAGAACTAAAAACTGTTGATATCCACGAAGGTATTGATAATACTCTTCTGATTTTGAAACACAGACTGAAGGCAGAGGGCGCTCATCCAGCGATTGAAGTAATTAAAAACTATGGTCAGCTGCCGCCTATTACCTGTTATGCCAGTCAGTTGAATCAGGTGTTTATGAATCTCCTGTCGAATGCAATTGATGCCTTAGAAACTCAAGCTTACCCACGGGTAATTACTATCAGAACAGAGATGGGCAATGGTGACTGGAGCCTTAGTAAGGAGGGAGTAGAGGAGCAACTTTCCAGTTCCCAATCTCCAATTCCCCAATTTGTTGTCATTCGCATTATCGACAATGGGATTGGAATGAGTGAAGCGGTGAAAGAGAAGATATTTGACCCATTTTTTACCACGAAGCCTGTAGGGAGTGGCACAGGATTGGGGTTAGCGATTAGCTATCAGATTGTAGTGGAAAAACATCAGGGTCAAATCAGTTGTATTTCTGCTCCCGGAAAAGGAACAGAGTTTCTTGTAGAGATTCCAGTTAACCTCACTGCTTTCTAGCCAAACAATAAGTCGTAAGAATGAGTTTTCTCTGCCAATTGCCCTGATTGAGCCGCTTCAGTATCCCGTTCTAACCAGGCATTGCTGGAACTTGAGCCAGCAAGCGATGAAAGCGGTAGTCGCGATCGAGTAAACGATAGATTAGGAAATTTTATAAAGATCTTTAACTATTTCTCAGAATATGCCTTGCACAATCAAAGGATGTATCAACACATCAAGGCATTTCATCAATATGTTGAATTCAAGCGGAGAATGAATACTATCAAAACCATCTTTTAATTGTGCGATCGCAAATCTCTACGTGTAGTTCATCAATCTGTCTCTCATAAAAATGTAAACGCGAATACAAAAGCGTCCTTTATCCCAAGGTATACAGGATACATTCATTGATTTCTGGCGTCTATATCGATTTCTTTCTAAAGTAGGAGAACCCATGACAATTAAGTAGCAATCGCCAAGCCTGATTTAAACCAAACGTAAAGCTGAATCTGTTGGCTTGAGGATTGGAACAGAATCAGGGATTAATTCCAGTTCCTTGTAAGCTTTCCATTGAGATTCATTGGTAATGTTGCGACCTAAAAATTTCTTCATAGAAGTCACCTGATTAACCGATGCTTGTGGCGAACTAAAAATGTTCCGATTCAATCCCCTGATTTCAACAGCGTGGCATTACCAACAAAGGGAACGATACGGAAGTAAACAAGATTTAAAATCTCCTCTCTCTACTGTTTCAAAAACTGGTTCGGTCTTGAAAAGAACGATTTTGCTTATATCTGTATTTCAATGCACATTTTTCATCGTTTTTTACCATTCTCATGAAATTTTGAACAAAATCCATCGAGAGACTTACAGCATAGACAAGCTAAAAGTTGTGGTGGCACAGGAAGAACCGCTTGACGTAACCAATGCCATTACGAAAGTCATCATGGCAGGAGCATTGCGCTAGGTCATCCGTTGCAAGTGGGTAGCGCTGATTAGTAATCTATGAGGAGAAAACTGTATGACATCAAGCAACCAAGAGTTTGTACGAGAAGAAACCCAAGATACCGGCGAATCGAACGCTTATTCGGATCTTATTTATGGCTTGAATGATAAACCTCCCGTTGCGGAAGCCTTTTTTGTTGCCCTCCAGCACGTACTTGCTGCGTTTGTCGGCATCATTACACCACCACTGATTATTTGCAGGGCATTGAATACAGACCCAGCGACAACCAGTTACATTGTCAGCATGTCACTGTTTGTTTCAGGCGTTTCCACCTTCATTCAGTGCAAGCGCATTGGTCCTGTCGGGTCTGGATTGCTAAGTCTGCAAGGAACCAGCTTTGCTTTCTTAGGCCCGATCATTGGTGTGGGGACAGCCGCAGTCCAAGGCGGACGCTCCCCTGAGGAAGCCCTTGCTCTGATTTTTGGCGTGTGCTTCTTTGGTTCATTTGTTGAAATTATTTTGAGTCGCTTCCTGCATCTGGCTCAGAAAATCATCACCCCAGTTGTAGCTGGGACAGTGGTAATGATCATTGGTTTGAGCCTGATCAAAACCGGAATTATCAGCATGGCAGGCGGTGTTGTTGCTCAACAAAATGGCACCTTTGGCAGCTATCAGAACTTGGGGTTAGGAGGACTGGTTCTCGGTATTATCATCCTGCTCAACATTACAGGCAATCGATACCTGCGAATGGGAGCGATCGCTATTGGGTTGTTCGTCGGCTACATCATCTCCATCTTTTTGGGACTCGTGAACTTCAGCGCGTTGAGCAAGCTATCACTGATTAGCATTCCCATTCCCTTTCGTTACGGGATGAGTTTTGACTTTGCCGCGTTTGTTCCGTTTATTCTGCTCTATCTGCTCACGGCGATTGAAACCATTGGCGACTTGACGGCAACCTCAGCTGTCTCGAAACAACCGATTAAAGGCGGTGTCTACTTCCGTCGCATCAAAGGGGGAGTGCTGGGCGATGGGATAAATTCGCTGCTTGCTGCCGTGTTCAACACCTTTCCCAATACAACTTTCAGCCAGAATAACGGCGTGATTCAAATGACTGGGGTTGGAAGCCGTTATGTTGGCTTTTACGTAGCAGGTATCTTTACAGTTCTGGGTTTGCTACCCATTGTGGGTGGAATTTTTCAGGCAATTCCCCAGCCTGTTTTAGGGGGTGCCACCATTGTCATGTTTGGTTCCATTGCTGTCGCTGGCATCAACATTATTGCCTCAGCTGAGATCGATCGCCGTGCCCTGCTGATTGTGGCAGTTTCCCTGGCATTGGGCTTGGGCGTTGTTTATGTGCCTGAAATTCTGACTGATAAACCCGTACTCATCAAGAACATCTTCTCCTCCGGTATTTCTACAGGAGGTTTGGCGGCGATTGTCTTGAACTGGCTGCTGCCTGAAACCCCAGTTGCTAAGACAGAGCCAACGGTTGAATCAGAATCCTGATACATTTTGGATTTTAGATTTTGGATTTTGGATTGGGCAAGGCTCCACCAATAGACGAAAATCTCCCTTCCCTGACTCCTGACTCCAGTTCGACAATCTTCCAGACCTTGCTTTAAGTGAATCGCCTTACCATTCAATTCGGCACCGCCGAATAGATATTTATTGGTTTTTAAATTAAGTCTGAGGAGTCAAGGCATGAAATTTGCTGCCTGGAAATTTCTGATATTAGCATTAACAATTGAGAGTGTTTTTCTAATTGCCGATCGCTCAATAGCTGAACCCGTCGCAACGGCAGAGCCATCAACGCCTGCAAGTGAAATTACTCTGGAACCACCTAGTACATGGGTTGTTCAGCAGTCAGATACCACGTCAGAAATGGAGCAAGTCACTCCAACATTTGTACTTGAGACTCCAACAACGGATATTGATGTGAATCCTGTTATGGAACAGGTAACCTCTGTTTCTCAACTAGCGGACGTGCAGCCGACGGATTGGGCATTCGAGGCGTTGCGATCGGTAGTTGAACGCTACGGTTGCATTGCCGGTTATCCGGATGGAACCTATGGAGGAAAGCGCGCCCTTACGCGCTATGAATTCGCGGCAGGTATCAATGCCTGTCTGGATAAGATTCAGGAACTTTTGGCTGCTGGTAGTGCCGATTTAGTTACAAAAGAAGACCTAGACATCCTCAAAAAGCTGCAACAGGACTTTACCGCAGAGTTGGCAACATTGCGAGGTCGGATAGACACGCTAGAAACCCGCACCGCCACACTAGAGAGGCAGCAATTTTCAACCACCACGAAACTGAGTGGCAACGTCTGGTTTAACTTCACAGGAGCATTTCCTACAGGTGATGTTACCGCAGAACGCAGTCTAACAGTACCCGATAGTGCATTCGCTCCACCCACACGCGATATCAACAATCGCCCCACGCAAGTTCGGCGGGAGCAGCCCCAAGAAACCTTAAGTTACTATGCCTTTTTAACGCTAACCACTTCATTCACTGGCAAAGATGCACTAATCACTCAGTTAGTTTCAGGCAATGGCAATTCCCCTGCCAACCAACTAGTATCTGCTGGTTTTTTCAACTCTTGGGGAACTCCGTTTCTAGACCAAACGGGTGTGCCGACGACAGGAGATGTGGTGATTCGCGAACTATCTTACTCATTTCCTGTTGGGAACAGTGTTCGAGTTGCTATCGGCCCTCGGCTGAACTACTACCGCTACTTTGACAATAACCGCTTCACGTTCTTCCTGACTGGCGCAACGAGTTACAACTCAAATGGCAGTACGCTGTTAAATGCGGTAGACCGTGGCTCTGGTGCTGTTGTAACCTGGAATATCGCTAAACCGTTAAGGCTTACAGTTGGCTATCTGGCTGAGAATACAGAGTTTTTGAATCCTGCTGTATTTAACACATCTAGTAACCCAAATGATGGTCTATTCAACAGTTCAAACACGATTAGCACTGAGCTGCATTATTCTTCAAGCAGCAACTTTAATCTACGGTTGATCTACGCCCGTTCGTCGCTCAAACCCTACAACGGGTTTATCGGTGGAGCTGTTGGCGAACCGCTTCCCTATGGCTACGCAGATGACGGCTTTGGTGGAAGAGTCAGAGATTCTGGCGCTGACACGTTTGTTGTTAATTTTGACGGGTTAATTACCAGGGGGATCAGTCTATTTGGACGCTACTCCTACGGAACGCTAGATATTAATCCAGTTAATCCTGCCCGTTCGGGTGGAGACATCCGGGTTCAGTCGTTCCAAATTGGTTTAGGATTTCCAGATTTGGGCAAGAAGGGGGCGCTGGGTGTACTTTCATTTGTAGTCCCTCATGATTATTTAGAAGGTCGTCGATTCTTGCTGTCTGGTGGTGGGGATGGTGGTACGCAGTATGAACTGGAGGCATCTTACCATTACCCAATCACCCGTAATATTGCGATCATTCCCGCCTTCTATACCATTTGGAACGCTAACAACTTTGACAGCAACCCGACTGTATTCGTCGGTAACATCCGAACTCAGTTCAGTTTTTAAGCGCGTCATCTAGCTTGACACAACTCGGTTTCATGTTTTTGACTTTTGACTTACTTAAACGATGGCTTATACTATCTCTGAGCTTAATCAAATGAGTGAATCGGCATTTGTTGAAGCGTTTGGAGCTGTGTTCGAGCATACTCCTGCGATCGCAACTCAAGCTTGGACAAAGCGCCCCTTTACTGACGTGAACAACTTGCATCAAAAAATGGTTGATGTCGTCAACAACATGAGT
>DATNQT010000644.1:0-5191 GCA_036703885.1 Candidatus Sericytochromatia bacterium | reverse complement strand
TATTTAGAGCATCCGGAAAAGCTAGAAGAAATGCGATCGCAACTCCGTAGTGTTCGAGGTCAACCTGGAGCAGCGCAAAACCTTGCTCAACTGGTAAAGGAATCACTTGATTAGGTCAAACTTACCAGGGCAACGTGAATAGCAAATAGCAACCACCGTTCAGTAGTACGGTGATAATTGCACCAATAACTACTCCCTTCTCTAAGGCAAATTGCTGTCGTCGCCATAGCCAAATGAAGGTGGGAATTACATAGATTGATTGAGTTATACTAATTAATGCGCTACTCAAAGCTGGCATAAAAAACCTACTGTTATAGGTACTTAAGGCTAAATAAAATCCTATACTAAATATCACAGCATTGGTTATTAATACACCCAAAAGAGCTAAAATAACTTGTAGAATTTTACTCCTTTCTCGCATAATTTCAACCTGACAAACAACACGAGATATAACATCAAAACTTACATTAGAGCATCCAGATAAATTTGAACAAAAGTAAGAGTAACTTCACAACGTTCGAGGTCAATTCGGAGCAAATCAAAAACTGACTCAACGGCTACAGAAAGAACTTTTCTCAATACGGTACTATCCCGGAAAGCAATAACCAGCAAGCACCACTTAGGAAAACCGTTAGAATAGCTGCAATAATTACACCTTTCATCATTGCCCATCTGCGTTGTTGTTTTAGTCTTAAAATTACTGGGATTACATATAGAAGTTGAATTAAGGAAAAGCCCATCCCTGCATATATCCAGAAACTAAAAAAGCCATATCCTCGATTTACATATATTATCAAGCCCATTATAAATATAAAAATTATGGCTAAGATATGCAGACCCATAACCAATATCAATCCATAAATTATGCCTAATAGTTCAGTTCTTGATAACATACTATTATCACTTTCTCTGCTAATAATACTTTCGCTCCTAAGAGAGCACCGACCATTCCTCCAACAATTACAGAACTTCGTTGAATAGCGGGAATGGTATCTTTGCGAGAATTGAGCAGGACGAGGCGAAAGGCGATCGCATACGCCAGCGATTCAAATAAAAAGTGAGGATGAATCCGCAACGACCCGATCCAGAAATAAACAGGAAACACCATTAGTTATTAGTTATTCGTCATTGACAAACAATAAATAACTAATAACAAGCCACTAATGCGACTGACCATCTCGACGCCCCAGTTCATAAACGCCACATCCCAGACAAGCAATAATACCCATACTGATTGCCCAACTGCGGCCGAGGCTGAGTTCAACTCCCCAGTTGCACAACCCTCCAACCACTAGAAAAGGTACAATGCTGAAGATTGAGGCGTAGAAAACGTTTTGCGCTTCTTTGCCCGTGCGAGTTTTCTCAAATTCCTCAGCTGAAGTGTAGAGGCGTTCGGCAAAGTTAAACCAGCGATGGAATTGCTCCATCACCCATTGGTTCAAGGATGAGAAGCTCAAATATAGCGCCAACGACCATAGAGAAGACCCTGCGATCGCCGTAGCATTCAGCTCGATGGGAAACGGCAAAATTTCAGTTAGCATCGGTTGAAGGATAGTGAAGAGCAGCCAATCAGTAACTATTAAGGCATCTTAACAAGAGTACGGAATTGCTGAAAGACCAAAAACCCTAACCTTACCGAGAACGTACTGAGACGATAGTGCGGAGGTTGGAGTAAGATACTGCGAAGAATTAATTCTAAGCGAGTAAAAATTCACAAAGCGAACGCTCACAACTTCAAGATCACTCCAGGGAATGAAAGTGTTACATCAGGTGTCAGCTACCAAATCCCAGTAGTCACCAACCATCACAGCAAACAAATGAATCAAATATTTAAAGCCCGACGAAACCGAAAGCGTCCGGGTTCACGCCCAAGCCTTCTATTTTTGGCGGGACTAACTCTCGTGGGTCTAATGACATTCTTGAACGTCACGGGCAAGCGAGTTAGTGCATCAGAAGTTAAACCCATGCAGATAGCAAGTGCAAATTACTGGAAAGCGGCTTCCTTTCCTGTAGAAAATTTTCTAGCCTATACCTCTCCCTTCGGCTACCGCTACTCTGCTACAGGCGGCTCTGGCTCGGAGTTTCATAGCGGCTTAGACTTGGCAGCACCTCAGGGAAGCTACATCCGCAACTGGTGGATGGGTCAAGTTGTAGAAGTCTCCGATAATACTCTCTGCGGCACCTCAATTAAAATCCAATCAGGGGAATGGAAGCACGTCTACTGCCATATGCAAGGGCACGTTGAAACAGCTAATGGTAGCCGTTATTTAATTGACCGCGCTGGCGGTATTCAAATTTGGGAAGGTCAACAAGTGCCAACTGGAGCCAGAATTGGTCGAGTGGGGATGACAGGACGTACTACCGGACCTCACTTGCACTGGGGGGTGAAATATGCAAATGAATACATAGACCCAGCACGGCTACTTCGAGCCATGTATGCTCAACAATCTGGCTCGGTGTCTGCCTCTAATTAGCTACAACAACGTGATTAAAAACGTTGGGGCACAGGATGCCTGTGCCCCGATCATTGGGTCTTGGACTTTAACTAAAAATTACCAGCTTTTTGTCCTGCAACTGGCTTTGCTCCTCCATGATTTGGCGTAACTGGTCGCCCTCAATCGTTTCTTTATCAATCAACAGGTCTACCAATTGGTCAATGACCACACGATTCTCGCGGATGATTCGACGAGCTTCCTCGTGACAATGCTCTACAATTGTCTGCACTTGGGCATCAATACGGGCGGCAATTTGCTCTGAGTATTCCGACTTCGACGACATTAAACCGCCGCCGAGAAAGACTTCTTGACCTTGGCTTTCCAATGAAAGCGGTCCCAAATCGCTCATCCCAAAGCGTGTCACCATTTGCCGTGCTAGGGTGGTTACGGTTTGCAAGTCGCCACTAGCACCTGTGGTTACTTCGGCATTGCCAAAAATTTCTTCTTCTGCGGCTCTACCGCCCAGAGCAGCCGTGATACGGGCTAGCAACTGGGCACGGGAGATTAATCCCTGCTCTTCATTAGGGGTAAACCAGGTAAGACCACGGGCTTGTCCGCGAGGAATTAAAGTAACTTTTTGTACGGGATCGTGCTGCGGTAAGAGAGTACCGATAACCGCGTGACCAACTTCATGGTAGGCAATCAATCGCTTACTCTTGCTGTCAACCAGTGGCGTACCTTCCATCCCAGCAACGACGCGATCGACGGCGTCGTTAATCTCAAGCATAGTAATAGCATCTTTACGGCGTCGGGCGGTAAGGATGGCAGCTTCGTTGAGCAGGTTGGCTAAATCTGCGCCTGTAAATCCTGGGGTACGCCGCGCGATCGCTTCTAAGGAAACTTCGGGGTCAATTTTCTTGTTACGAGCGTGAACTTCCAAGATTCCCAGTCGCCCTTTCAGATCGGGAGCATCGACCATCACTTGTCGGTCAAAGCGTCCGGGACGCAATAAGGCTGAGTCCAAAACATCCGGTCGGTTCGTGGCGGCAATGATGATGATGCCTGTATTTCCCTCAAAACCGTCCATTTCTGTGAGCAACTGGTTAAGGGTTTGCTCTCTCTCATCGTTACCACCACCAATACCTGCACCGCGCTGTCTACCTACGGCGTCAATTTCATCGATGAATATCAAACAAGGAGCATTCTCTTTTGCTTTCTTGAATAAATCGCGGACGCGGGATGCACCCACACCGACAAACATTTCGACAAATTCTGAGCCAGAGATGCTAAAGAAAGGCACTCCTGCTTCACCTGCGATCGCTTTTGCCAACAGAGTCTTCCCTGTGCCGGGAGGGCCAACCAGAAGAACGCCTTTAGGAATTTTCGCTCCAACAGCAGTAAAGCGTTCCGGTTGTTTTAGGAAGGTGACGACTTCTTGCAGTTCTTCTTTGGCTTCTTCAATTCCTGCCACATCGTCGAACAGAACACCAGTTTTCGCTTCCATCTGGAACCGCGCTCTGGATTTGCCAAAATTTAAGGCTTGACCTGAGCTATTGGTAGAGCGACGCAGGATCATCATCAATCCTGCTAGTAACAATAACAGCAAAAATAAATTTGCCACTAACCCTAAAGCAGCTGAGTTATCAGTGCTGGGTTCAATATTCGTTTCAACTTTACTTTTGCGGAGTTTCTCAATCAGCTCCGAATTTTGCTCCAAGAGAACCACTTCTTTGGGAGGGTCATTTGGCTTCTGCCCCGTTAATCTAACTTTAGCAATCCTCGTCGCTGGGTCAACTTCTACTCTAGTGACTTCGCCGTCGTCAATTTTCTGCAATAGTTGCCCATAGCTGAGATTGGGTTGCTGGTTCTGCTGCGCTTGAGCTGGGGTTCCCAGCACTACTCCTTGAAACAGGAGCAAACTTGCGGCAAGACGCCAGAATTTCACAGGCACGGCTTTTTGCTGCTGTTGCTTGGCAAAACCCTCCTGTGTTGCCTGTTCCTTGGTCGAAGCGTCTAGCGATTTATTTCCCATCCATTTCCTCATCCAGGAATTGTTCTTCATCAGAATTTCCTTGTGCGTCTTGCCCTAACTCAACTCTCGCGTAAAGCCCGTTACGCTTGAATGCCTGACACGGAGTTGAAGATCTCTTTAACTTCTAGTTTAACTGTCTCAATTTCCGTCGTATCTGCCCACGGGTTATCTGCTGGGTGGGAAGGGAGATAAGGGAGATTATCTGAAAATCGCTTCGGTATCAATCTCCCTACTCCCTCGTTGACGAAGTTGAGCAAAACTCGTTATATTGTATGTACTCATAACGACTTCACTTTTAATGCGGGGCACTTATTTCCTCAATCTCCGCTCTCCCTACCTATAGAAGGCATCTAACTGACGCTCTAATTGATTGAGTGTAAATAAAGGTAGGTATGGCTCCTTCCTGTAGGAGCTGGAGTATGGCGGGTGCGTAAGATTTTAAGCTTCCCGAACACTACACCCTACATCCCATATCTTCATTCCACCAGTTATGTTTATTTCTACACACCGACTGAGAGGTTGTAACAAAATTATTTAAAGCTTCTTAGCTGTCTGGAGCGTTAGTAGTAAAGTCAGTCATGACTGATAACTAATGACAACGAGCTATAGATTAAGGTTGTAGCGATCGCAAGGCGTTAACCTAGTTACTTTTGTCAGACCTTCTAAGTAAAGCTGAGTATTTTTGATTTTTGAGTACAGAGTGTTAGTGACATGATGAAAATTG
>DATNQT010000643.1:0-3591 GCA_036703885.1 Candidatus Sericytochromatia bacterium | reverse complement strand
GCTTCATAAAGCC
Organism: Candidatus Sericytochromatia bacterium; assembly: GCA_036703885.1. Classification (GTDB taxonomy): domain Bacteria; phylum Cyanobacteriota; class Cyanobacteriia; order Cyanobacteriales; family Coleofasciculaceae; genus CADCTM01. The sequence continues at coordinate 3,578 of DATNQT010000643.1, read as the reverse complement.
CTATGGTGTTGGGTGAGAAGCCAGCCTTACTGAAGGCACGTTTTACCGCTCGCATCTGTCCGGCAGGTAGGGGAGCGGTCATGCCTAAAGCCTTGCCATCACTGGAACCTGCTACGGCTTTAATCACGGCATAGATGCGATCGCCATCTCGCTCGGCATCGGCTAGACGCTTCAGGACGACAATTGCAATTCCCTCGCTAATCACTATGCCGTCAGCCCCTTTGTCGAAGCTACGCGATCGCCCACGGGGGGATAATGCTTGAGTCTTGCTGAAACACAAATAGGCAAAGGGACTTTGGACAGTATCTACGCCACCTGCGATCGCAATATTACTACGACCGCTTTCCAGTTCTTTAACCGCTAAATCAATAGCGGCTAGGGATGAAGCACAGGCAGCATCGACCGTAAAGTTTGACCCGCCTAAATCAAAACGGTTCGCCACCCGTCCGGCAATCACGTTCAATAGCAAACCTGGAAAAGATTCTTCGGTCCATTCAGGCAACCGCTCCCAGACTTGCTCAGATGGCGCTTCTACAAACCGAGGAATTTCAGAACGTGTCGCGTATTGCTGACCTAAATCGGCAATTCCGCCACCTGCCCCCAAAATCACAGAAGTATGTTCTCGGTCGAAGTCACCCGAACCATACCCGGCATCGTCCAATGCCCGGCGCACGGCTTCTAAGGTCAACAGCTGTAAGGGTTCAATTGATTTGATGGACTTGGGCGGAATCCCAAAGCGCATCGGGTCAAACGGCACATCGTCGATAAACCCCCCCCATTTGGAATAAACTTTGTCACGAGCCTTGGGGTCAGGATCGTAATAAAGCCGCCAATCCCAACGAGACGAAGGAATTTCGGTAATACTATCAACCTTCTTAAGGATGTTTTCCCAGAACCTTTCTGGGTTTTCCGCGTTTGGCAATAAGGTAGAAATGCCAATAATTGCGATATCTGAGGGCTGAGTAGCATCCTTGTCGGATGTAGCAGAGGTAGGGATAGCAGCTAACAGGTTAGTACTGCCGCTAGCAACAGTCTCATGCAATGCCTTAATGCTACAAACTTGATCGCGCAAGGTCGCTACTTGCCCGATCATGTACATCCCGCCCTTGATTTGTTGGTCTTCAGCAACGGTGTTGATTTCGCTGCCGTTGCGTATTAACCCTTTGGAGGCAATCCGCAGCCGCCCTAAGGTCAAATTTTCTAAGGCATTCTTGATTTCTTCAGGAGGCGTACCTATTGCCAACAAGTGTTTGCGAGTTGCGTAAAACTCTTGAGCAAAGGGTGTAACGGCACAACGGCTGGCATGACCAATACCCGTTTCAAGATTAATAGTACGGGTACAGGCGATCGCAGTCGCTTGAAAGTTTTTGATAATCGCACCGCAGGAGACGGCTTCCTCAGTGAAAAGATAAGCACTCCCCATCAGCACCCCAACCCGCATCCCGCGTTCTACCAGGGGAGCCGCCATTGCACTGACCATTGCAGCTGAACGGGCATCGTGAATTCCACCAGCAAAGAGAATATGCACGTCGCGTTCTGCATCTTTCGGCACGTTCTCTAAGAGGGTTGAAATCATGCTTTCCCAAAGCAAAAAGCTGCTCAAGGGACCGACATGACCGCCGCACTCTCGTCCTTCAAAGACAAATCGCCGCGCTCCCTGTTCGAGAAACATTTTCAGTAAGCTGGGAACCGGGACGTGGATGTAAGTGGCAATACCTTCAGCTTCTAATTGTGCGGCTTGATCGGGACGCCCTCCAGCAATTAAGGCAAAGGGTGGCTTTACCGATCTCACTTCTTTAAGTTGTTCATCTCGCACCGCTTGGGGAACAAAACCGAGAATCCCAATTCCCCAAGAACGGTTGCCTACTAAGGCTTTGGTTCTCTGCAATAGCTCTCGAACTTGCTCACCCCGCATCAGTGCTAAGGCGAGTAGTGGCAAAGCACCCGCTTGGGAAACCGCATCGGCAAACTCGGCGCTATCGCTGACGCGAGTCATGGGTCCCTGGACAATGGGATACTTTGTCCTGTGAGAGACGGCTAAAGGAGCATCTGCTTGAAGGGGTTGCAGCTCTTGAGCCGTTTTGATGTGGTCAAGACTTGCTTTGAGCAGCGCTTGGACGAATCTGCCTGTGGTTTTGTAGCGATCGCGAAAATGGACAGCCAGCCCAACCGCTTGTCCCATCGGCCATGCCACTATTCCCGGCGATCCCCAACCAATTAGGGGTTGAGCCTTTTGCTGCCAAACTTCACGGATTTGGGAAGGTATCTTTGTTAACAGCGCAGCCGGATCGTCCTGAATCTCTAACTGTTCTGCCAGCTTCTGAAGACTCGCAATCGCTTGGAACCCCGGACGAGACAACACGCGGCAGTTGCTGTTGAGTCTTTCCCCAATTGCGATCGCTTCTTGACCACTGAGGTTACTGAGATACCGTTGCCATTCCTTGGGTAGCGGTGATTCGGGCATGAGCCACAATTGATCGTCTAAGACAACACCTGCTGCTCCCAATCCACGGCAAGCGGCTGCTGTATGAATGCCGATGCCACCTTGGACGTAAACAGGCATTGACTGCGTTCCTACCAGTTTCTGGGTTAGCACGAAAGCTGAATCTTCACCAACCCAACCGCCACTTTCATGTCCCTTGGCAACTAAACCATGAACCCCTCCGTATCCTCCCCTCAGTTCGGCGGATAAAGCTAATGCTTGGTCAACGTCCGTAACTTCCAACAACAGTTTGCGAGTCGGACAAGGAGGTAGAGATGCGATCGCCTCCTCGATCTCCTGAGGCTTCCATCTACAGAGAATCAACCAATGAGGGCGTCCGGAGAGCCTAGAGAGCAACATCTGACTTTGAGCAATCCCCTCTTCCGGCAACCGTAACCCTACTGCATCGCCCGAATTGACCAATTCTAGAAGCCTATCTAGATTTCTTACGGCGTTATTTATCTCGCTATCCCCCACAGACTTACTGCAAAATTCCAAATCCAGCACCCCAACTCCGCCTGCCCGAATGGTTGCAACTGCTAAACCCGGATGAGTAAGTTCAATAGGACTTAGGGACAAACAGATGAATGAATTCATGAGAATTGGCTCTTAACGAGGGGAACGAGTCTAGGGGAGATAAAAGTTGGGGCTATGTTGGTCAAAGCAATTGTTGATTTTAGCGTTATTACTATCTTTCCCACCTAGGCAACATAATCACGCAGGAAGCGTTAAAAATTTTTTGAGGCGGAGGATTCAAAAATTATTGCCATAATATTGTTTTCTTTGTTTGCTCAATTTATTCAAATTATTCAAAGGTGAGCCAATGACTGAAACACTTATCCAAAGACAGATTGACTTGAGAGAGCATCAGCAGCCTGGTGTAACTATATGGTTTACTGGCTTGAGTGGGGCAGGTAAGACCACGATTAGTCGCGCTGTAGGGAAAGAGCTAAAATCCTCTGGTTACAAAGTTGAACTCCTAGACGGCGATGTCGTGCGCCAGAACTTGACTAAGGGTTTAGGATTCAGCAAGGAAGATCGGGACGAAAACATTCGCCGTGTTGGTTTTGTAGCGGAACTCCTGACTCGGAACCAG
>DATNQT010000642.1:0-5503 GCA_036703885.1 Candidatus Sericytochromatia bacterium | reverse complement strand
AAGAAAGTCGCAACAAACATCCCACCAAAGACTGCTGTACCCAGAGATTGTCGGCTACCTGCACCTGCTCCCGTAGCAATAGCTAGCGGAAAAATCCCCAATAGAGTCGAAAGGGCGGTCATGAGAATCGGTCGCAGGCGCTGTTCCGATGCTTCAATTGCTGCCTTCGTAATCGAAAGCCCTTGGTCCCGCAACTGGTTAGCAAACTCCACAATCAGAATCGCATTCTTGCTTGCCAGACCAATCAGCATCACCAGACCAATCTGGCAATAGACATCATTGGCTAAACCGCGCATTTGCTGCGCCAAGAGTGCCCCAAAGATTGCCAAGGGAACTGTCAGCATAATAATCAGCGGGTCAACAAAGTTCTCATACTGAGCTGCCAGCACCAAGAATACGAAAACAAGCCCCAAGCCGAAAATGATCGGTGCTTGACCGCCAGACTCTAGCTCATCGGCAGAAGTGCCCGACCATTCGTAACCCAAACCCGGTGACAAAACTTTTTGAGCCACCCCCTGCATGGATTGAATTGCCTGCCCAGAGCTAGCTCCGGGCGCAGCCGCTCCACTAATTTCAATGGATCGGAACAAGTTGTAGTGATTAATCGTTTGTGCGCCAGTAATGGGTGTCACCTTCACCAAACTGCCCAAGGGAATCATTTGATTTTGCGCGGAACGAACGTACAGACTATTGATATCCTTCGGGTTGGAGCGAAACTGGCTATCTGCCTGAACGTATACCCGATAGTTCCGCTGCTGCAACGTGAAGTCGTTGACATACTGCGAACCTAATAAAGTTTGTAAGGTATTGAAGATACTATCGATAGAGACACCGAGCGCCTTGGCTTGATTGCGATTCACTTCAACCAACAGCTGAGGTGTGTTCGCCGCAAACGTACTAAACACCCGTTGCAATCCGGAACCTGGTTGATTGGCTGCCTGGAGAATCTGACCCAGACCTTGAACCAACGGGTCTAAAGTCTCGAAGCCTTTTCGGTCTTGTAGCTGAAAACTAAAGCCACCAAAACTACCTAAACCTTGAATGGCAGGAGGGTTAACAGGTAAAATTCTCGCTTCGGGAATCGCGGAGAAAGCCCCGAACAACTTACCAATAATTGCCTGAGCTGACTGATTCGGTTTAGTACGCTCATCCCAAGGCTTGAGGGTCGTAAAAATCAGACCAGTGTTGGGAGTATTTCCACTAAAACTAAAGCCCCCCACTGTAAAAGTCCCGACAACTTCAGGCTCTTTGAGGATCAGGTCTTCTACCTTCTTCATGACTTCGCCCGTGTAGTTCAGCGAAACCCCCTCTGGTCCCTGCACAATCGTGATGAAATAGCCTTGATCTTCTTCAGGGAGAAACGCTGTAGGCGTCTTCAGGAACAGCCAAGCTGTTAGCCCTAAGGACACAATAAACAGCCCAATCACGATGCTTTTCAGGCGTGACAGGCGAGTTAGCGATCGCTGATACCCCGCCCGCGTCCAATCCAGGAAACGGTTAAAGCGAGCGAAAATCCACCCCATCCAACCGCTCGGTCTTTGATCTTGACGTAGCAGGAGTGCTGAGAGGGAAGGCGTGAGGGTCAACGCCAAAAAAGTAGAAATCGCGATTGAAAAGGCGATGGTGAGCGCAAATTGTTTATAAAGCGCTCCGGTGGTTCCAGGAAAGAAGGCAACTGGGACAAACACCGCCATCAGTACGAGCGAGGTGGCAATAACTGCGCCAAATAGCTCTCCCATTGCCTCAGTGGCAGCTGCCCTTGGATTCATTCCTCTATCCTGGATAAAGGTGGTGATATTCTCAACCACAACGATCGCATCATCAACCACCATCCCCGTTGCTAAGGTCAGACCAAACAGAGTCAAACTGTTGATCGAAAACCCAAAAACCTTGATAAAGGCAAATGTCCCAATCAGAGCCAGAGGAATCGTAATCGAGGGAATCAAGGTAGTGCGCCAGTCTTGTAGGAACACAAAAATAATCAAAACGACTAGCGCGATCGCGATCAACAGAGTAATGAGAACCTCAAACAGGGAGGCTTCCACATAATTCGTCGTGTCAAATGCCACCCGATATTTCAGTCCGGGCGGAAACGTCTTAGCTAGCCGCTCCATTTCGGTTTTGACGGCACGGGCAACATCCAAGGCGTTGCTGCCAGGAAGTTGATATATCCCCAACCCCACAGCATCATTGCCTCGAAATCGCAGGAATGAGCTGTAATTTTCTGCTCCAAGTTCAGCTCGACCGACATCTTTTAACTTGACGAGTGTGCCATCTGTACCCGTTTTTAGGACAATCTCTTCAAATTGAGAGGCATCTGTGAGCCTACTGATAGCACGTAGACTCAGTTGGTACATTTGTCCTTCTGGGGCTGGCTGCTGACCAATTCCCCCAGCACCCACTTGTAAATTCTGTTCCCTAAGGGCACTGACTACGTCCTGAGGGGTTAGCCCCCGACTGGCAAGTCGATTCGGGTCGAGCCAGAGCCGCATTGAATATTTACGCTCACCAAAAATTCGCACCTCCCCGACGCCCTTCAATCGTTTCACGGCATCGACTAGATAGATGTCGGCATAGTTACTTAAAAACGTGTTGTCATACTCACCCTTTTCTGTGAACAGACCAATGGCTAACAAAAGGCTGGTGGACTGCTTGGTAACTCTCACGCCTGTTTGTTGCACGGCTTCTGGCAGTTGCGGCTGGGCGACGGTCACTCGATTCTGGACATCGACCGCTGCAATATCTTTATTCCGTGACGCATCAAACGTAACGGTAATCGTACTGGTGCCATCGTTACTACTGCTCGAAGTCATGTACCTCATGCCTTCGACGCCGTTGATCTGTCGTTCTAGGATGTTCGTTACGGCATTTTCTACAACTTCAGCACCAGCTCCGTTGTAGTTAGACGTTACGTTGATTTGAGTCGGGCTGATATCCGGAAATTGAGCGATCGGTAGAGTGGGAATGCTGATGGCTCCCACCAGCAGGATAATCAAGGCGCAGACCGTAGAGAAGACGGGTCGCTTAATGAAAAAATCAACAAACATAGCCTTTGGGGGTGAGGAGTTGGGAAATTGGGAATTGGGAATTGGGAATTGGGTTTTCCCGTCTCTAGTCCCTAGTCCCTCGTTTTACGATTGAGGGATGATGGGAGCGCCATCAGACAGATTGATAAGACCCGAAACGACGATTGTTTCTCCCGCCTCCAATCCTTGGACAACGTGGTAATTATTACCCCTGATTTCACCTAACTTTACGAGTTTTTGCCGAGCTATTAGTTGGGATGGTCCTTGCGACTGAGCAACAAACACAAACTCTTTTCCAGCTACGCGAGACACGGCTGTCGTGGGGATTGAAATGCCAGGGCTTCTCTTCCAAATCACTCTAGCCCTCGTCACCTTTTGAGCATCTCGCAGGCTGCCTTCAGGATTCGGGAAGGAGGCTGTTGTCAGGATGGTTTGGGTTTCGGAATTAACTTGGGGTGAGATAAAGCTAATTCGACCTGTAGCTAAGATGTCGGTGTTTTTAGAACCCGCTATCTGTACGGGAACTCCTATTCGCAATTCGGGCGCTCGCTCGGCGGGAATGGAGAGGCGCAGGTTTAAAGTTTGGTTCTGAATAATGGTCGTTAGAGTGTCACCCGATTTAACGTAGTCCCCTAATTTCACGGTGACATCCCCCACAACACCAGGAATGGGTGCAACGACTTTAGTTTCTCTGAGTTCCTCACCCACAACGGTGGCTTTTGCCTGAACTGACGAGAGGACTGCATTTTCCTCATCTAGATTGGCTCTTGCGGCTCGAATCCTCTCATCCGTGGCGTTAAGGTTAGCGACGGCTGCATCGCGATCGCGCCTGACTTGGTCTAACTGTTGTTGGGGAAATGCGCCTTGAGATACCAGGCTGGAAATCCTCTGGAACTGCTGGTTCTGGAGTTCTACATTAGCGGCATCACTGACTCGTTGCGCTTCTAATGCTTTGATTTGGGCGGCTGCATTATTTAGGGATGCTTTAGCCGCATTGACATCAGCGATCGCACCACTGACTTGCGCCTGACCTTTTTCGGGACGAAGCTGTACAATTGGAGTCCCTGCATCGACACGGCTTCCCGAAGAGACAAAAATCTGAACGACTCGACCATCTACTTCGGGTCGCAAAACTACCCGATTATCAGCTTCCAGGGTTCCAACGAACTCAGAGCTTTCTTCAACTGTGCTAGTTTCTAGCTTCTGGAGTTTTACCGGAACTCCTTGAGGTTTCCCGCCGTTTGGAGGCGCTGTACCGCTACTACAGGCACCTGTGAGAAACAAAAGTAAAAGTACCGAACTAAGATTGCTGGAGAGTGATGCAGCGAGTTTAGCCATTGACCTGCCTTGGCTAGTGTTCTTCAAAAGCTGAATGTTAGATGCTATTAAAGTTTTGGGCTTCTAATTAAAGCGATGTAAACTGGACGCTCGTCTATCTGGATAGTATATCAGCCTGTTATAAATTCAATGCTCGAACTTGCAACTTTAGGTCTACTTCAGTCTGAACCCCTACATGGCTATCGCTTAAAGCAGCAGCTAGAGCTATTTATGAGCTGTTGTATTAGCGTTAATTATGGTGCAATTTACCCATTATTAAGGCGTTTGGAGGAGCGGGGAGAGATTTCTACCTATGCGATCGACCACACAGAAGCGGGACTGAGTCGCAAAACTTACGGCATCACCGATAAGGGACGGGAACGGTGGCAGGAAATCATGTTAGAAACTCCTCATGAAAGCTGGGTTAATAGCCGCTCTCGCTTTATGATCAAGTTTTTCTTTTTCAGCCACTTGAAACCTGTTGAACGAGTCAAGTTACTGAAAAGCCGCTTGAGTGCTTGCCAGGTGCGCCTCGAAAGTCTTGAACTCGAAAATCCACTACCACTTGACTTTTACGCATCTATCGGTTGGAATAGATCGCTGACGGTACTCCGCTCAGAGATCGAGTGGCTAAATGAGCAACTTGCCCAAGAGCAAGAACTCCACGAAAGTGACCAACTAGCCGAAAATCAGGCAATTTTCTCCCAGCGTCAGTCCTCATAAGCCATGCCTATTGCAGCAGGCTTACCCTTTGAGCATTGGGGCGTCCATCTGCATAATCGATATATTTGTTATCCTTTCTGTTTTGGGAAAAGATCACTCTTCACTGTCACGCCGAGTAGTATCCTCTAGATGCAGTGCTCGCGATCCGTTATTCTGCTTAAGGTTCTTTATTCAAACTTAGAACTTTATCTGGACTCTAGACCGGATTTAAAAACTTATGCATAGTTTTCGTTATTTCGTGGCTGTAGGTGTGGGAGCCGCGATCTGGGTTTCGCAACGCAACGCTCTCGCCTTGAGCTTTATAGAACCTGGTGTCTCAAAAAATGTACCATTGCTCACTCAGCTAAAAAGCGACCTAGCTGAAAATCGGGACACCCAGCTAGCTGTTGAACCTAACCCAGAGGGTTTAACAACATCTCCTGAAACCCCAAAAGCAG
>DATNQT010000641.1:0-15325 GCA_036703885.1 Candidatus Sericytochromatia bacterium | reverse complement strand
AAAATTATGGATATTTTCGCTAAAGCCTTAGAGTATGTCGCCAGTAATCCAGAGAAACTAGTTTCTGCTCTATGGCAACATTTGCTGCTAGTCGTAGTACCACTTGCCATCGGCTTGGGCATTGGTTTACCGTTAGGGTTTCTTAGTTCGCGATCGCGTCTAGCATCGACTGTGTTAATTAATACCTTTAATGCTTTGCGAGTGATTCCCAGCTTGGCAATTTTATTTATTGCCATTCCCTATTTTGGACTTACCTTCACTTCAGCCGCGATCGCTCTTACACTTTTAGTCATTCCCCCAATTCTCATTAGCACGGATGTTGCCTTTCGCAGTATCGATCCAGCCATTCAGGAGGCAGCAAAAGGCATGGGCATGGCACCGCAACAAGTCTTACAGCAGGTGGAAATTCCTTTAGCATTGCCTGTCATCATCGCTGGCATTAAAACAGCTACCGTGGAAGTGATTGCTAGCGCTACACTTGCTGCTTTTATTGGTGCCGGAGGATTAGGCACTTTTATCGTTCTTGGCTTTTCCCTCTACGACAATGCCATTCTTCTGGTTGGGGCAATTCCTGTGGCGGTGTTTGCATTAGTTGCTGAGGTAAGTTTAAGTTCTATGCAACGCTCTCTACAGCCCCCCACTGCCAGAGCTTGAGACCAATACCGTCTTAGTTTAAATCTTTTAGTTTAATTAATCCACCACCTTTACTAATCCTCTGCGGACAGCATATATCAGTCGCGTAATTACATCTTCATCGTCTTGACTGAAACCACTGTTTAAAGGGTCTGCCATCAATTTCTGCCAAGTGATGAAACTGATCTGACCGTTCTGTACAGCTTCAGCAAACAACTCACTTGGACTAAGCAAGCTAACTGTGTACATTGGGGCTTCGGCTGCACCGTTCATTTTAAAAGTTTTAAAGAGTTGAGGGATTTGTAGTTCAGTTTACTTTACAAAGTGAATGCGAAGAAACTGTTAATTTATCTCTACTTTAACATTAACATGATCTTTGACCAGGGCTTCACTTAATAACTCAAATTGTTGGTTAACGACTGTTTATCAATAAAAAATCAAACCGATATCAGAACCTTACCAATTCAGGCTCGCGTCTCACCTAGGGTGGCATGAGTCCACTTTCAGCAAAAAGCGAGCTGTTATCATCGGCTTTGTGTTGGAATGGAGCCAGTACCTAGGCTTGTTAAGGCAAGAGAATTTTCAATCCATAATCTTTCTTAAAGCTGGTGGGTTATCTCTACTCAACGAGTTTAGTACTTATAAAGAACTCAAGAGAGCGATATATTGCAGCACGAAATGAAATACATACAGCTGTACAGAAGGAATAGTTGTCACCCTGATGCTGGTTCTGCTGACACTGTTTGGGGCATTGCCGCTCTACCGACGAGTTGCTAACCAAAGTCCTGATGGTGAAGGCTTTGTGGCAACCGACTTCATCATCACCATGATCTTCGGCAGGGCGAGTGAAACTGGAAACAAAGGTTTTTCTTGCTTGTTGCTCCGGATAAGAGCGAAGCAAGCCGGAGTACTTCACGCGATGGGAGAACCTTGAAGGCTATTCTGGCTCCCAGCACGAGCAGAAGACTGAATTTTTCGGGCTGGACTGGATAGCCACTCTAATCCCAGGAGAATGCCATTTAGCAGGAACGCCAAAAGGGCAACGGTAATTGCTCCTGCCCAAAGTTTATCGTAGCGTCCGGATTGGGCAATGCCATCAAATAAGAGCGTACCGAGTCCACCTGCACCAAACTTGGCTCCGATAGTTGCGATCGCAATTGCCACAATTGTCGCCAGACGCACACCTGCTAAACAAATCGGCAAGATTAGCGGTACCTGTACCCACCACCAGCGTTGCCAGGGATTCATTCCCATCCCCCGTGCTGCTTCAAGAACTGCTGGCTGAATTGATTGCAGCCCTACAGAGAAATTTCGCACCAAAATTACCTGGCAATAGAGCGTCATCGCCACAACCACCGATAGGCGACTTAGCCCAAATAGAGGCACTAATAGAATGATTAGTGCCAGACTCGGTACTGTGTAGAGGGTTCCGAGGAATCCTAGTATTGGAACATTAAGCCAACGGTAGTAACTAATTAGCAAGGCTAAGGGAAGAGCGATCGCTACAGCAATCAGAACTGATAAACCCGTCATCTGTAGATGCTCCAGCAGCAAACCCAAAACGACTCCAGGATTTTTAATGATGTAGCTCATTGGAACAAAAGCTAAGTGGACATACAAAGACTACTTAAGTTAAAGTTGTAATGAGTTTGCATTACTAGCTCAAAAATCATACTCAATAATTAAGCAATTGCCAGCTACCCCTCCGAAGTGTTCGAGTATCGTCATAACCACTGAGGTTTCAGGTTGGCGATGCCAGGGTGTAATGACTAAGGTCTCGTTGTTCAAATAAGAGACAGGGGATGTATGGAAAATCTAACCAATAAGATAAGAACATCAACTATGCAAAATGAAGCGGCAATTGGAAAACCAATTCGCTCACTTGAAGATGCCCTGAATCAATGTCAAGGTTTAGGGATGCGTTTAAGCCGCCAACGTCGCTTCATTCTAGAATTGCTTTGGCAAGCAAAAGAACATCTTTCAGCGCGAGAAATTTATGACCGCCTAAATCTGCAAGGAAAAGCGATTGGTCATACTTCGGTGTATCAGAACTTGGAGGCACTATCGAGTCAAGGCATTATCGAATGTATTGAACGCTCTGATGGACGGCTGTATGGCAATATCTGTGATGCCCACAGCCACGTCAACTGCTTAGATACAAATCAGATTGTCGATATCTACGTCGAACTGCCTGAAGATTTGCTCAAGCAAATTGAGCAACAAACTGGTGTGCGAATTACTGAGTATAAAATTGACTTCTACGGTTACCGGATGAATAATCCTGAAGTAGAAACCCAATAGCCAGTAGTAGAGGCGTTTCGATAAAACGTCTGTAGCAATGTTTTGCTAGATGTCGCTCACTTCAAAGTCACTTATGCTGATCGTCTGGTCCGTTTCATCGAAGTCATACTGAGGATCAGAAATAATCGGTATCTCTTGAGATGGGTCTTCAATTTGCGCCGTTTCAGCATTGTCGTAATTGCGATCGCTACCATATGGCTGATCAGGCAACATGAATTCTCCTTCTGCACTCTCAATAAAGATGGTAGGTTCTCCCTCTAAGAGTTCATCATCCTCAGCGTTGTCAAAAGGGCTTGTGGGAGCTAAAGACAGGGTGTAAGTGTGAAAGTCATCTAGAGAAAATATAGCTCCGCTTCTAGTGGCGAAGCTTTTGCTCTGTTCATCCAGCAAGGTTTCAAATAAGCAGGTACTCGTAAGATTGGCAGAGGTAAGATTTGCCCCTTTTAAGTTAGCACCCGACAAATCTGCTCCTTCTAACCTAGCTCCGGTGAGATTAGCATTTGATAGATTAGCCCCAGTTAGATTCGCTAAAGACAAATCTGCATTTTGGAGATTTGCACCTGCTAGATTGATCCCGATCAACTCAGCCCTAGACAAATTAACTTGCTCTAAGTTCGCCTCTGCAAGCATGACTTGATTGAGGCAAGCTTGGGCTAACTGCACCTTACGCAAACCCTGCCGTGCCCGCTGCCAAAAGGCAGTAGGAGAAAGGGCGGCGATGCGATTGATAAAACTTAACAGCTGCTCTTCATCAAATTCCTGCGGAATGTCTGGGTTACCGCAAGGCCAGAAGAGAATTTGTGCTTCTCGTGCTGCCGAACACAGGAGTAAAAAAACATTAAGTCCGACGGCGGCATCAATTTGTAACACATTCAATGGATTTTGAAGGGCTTGCAGCTGAGAATGAGCCTGCCCAACAATACCTTCATCCAGCCAACGTCCCCGGCAATAGGCTCTATAGAAACGATACAGGCGTTGAAACAGCACTGAAAACGAAAAAGCATCGGGATTACGTTTTTGTAACCGTCTCAGACGCTCGAGCGCAAGTTCTTCGACTTCAGCAGACAAGAGTCCATACCCTAGCAGGGCGTAAAGATGTTGAGCGATGTTAACCAATGAGTCGAGGAAGAACGTTACTTCACCATACTGATCTTGAACTTGTTCGGTAATAGCTTGGAGTTGAGCGGCAATTTCTTGCGCGGCTAAGTACTCCCCCAAACTGAGATGAGAGAACTCAATACAAGGAGTTTGGGAATTGGGAAGAAGAGGAGGGAGTCCGATGAAGTTTATTGTCCTTCTCTCCCCAATTCCCCGTCGTGCCTTCCCGCTCATTTCCAGGGGTTGGGGACGAAAGAAAAGAGCGGGTAAGGTAGCAGGAAGTACATCGGGATGCGCCTCCTGGGTCAGACTTCTCTGAATAAGGGCTTGAGGTACATGATATTGACCAATTTGAATAATTTTTAGTGCCACGACTTGCATTTGGTGACGCAAGTCTTGGGGCTGACGACCCTCAAGCAGATTGGCGATCGCTTCTAGAGAGCGACTTGCATGGGCAAAACCTTCTCGAATTAACGCAGGTATTGGCCCGCTCTCAGCGGCAGGTTCACCCAAAAGCCACCGACAAACCCGGTCGTAAATTTCAAACTTGACCTGAGGGGCACGAACTTGAAAAATACTCTCATCAACCCAGGCATCTCGATGTAAAATCCCCATCAGATAAAGTATCAAAGGTCGTCTCAGCAGAGCCGCTAAGTCCTCAGCCATAGGTGTCGAGTGCTTAAACACTCCCCCATGTCTCAAAAAATTGAAGTAGGCTTGAGCGATCGCTTTAGATTGCAGTTTTGCCCAGCCACTGAACCATTGCCGAAACTCCTCCTGCCCCATCGGTTCGATCGCAATCGCTCTGATCTGACTGGGAAAGTCCAGGATACGCCTTTGATGATACTTTCTGATTAAATCCTCTAGCGTGGCACGGCGGCTGGTGATAATAATCTTATGTCGCCCAACGAGAGTAGAACTCCTGTGCTGAGCCCCAAATCGCATCACCTGCTCCATAAAAGTCCAGAGGTGGCGATCGGTCTGAGGAGAGCGAGGCAGTTCATCCAGACCATCAAGCATTAGTAAGCACGGTGGTGAATTTAGGGAAAACCAGCCATCCGTATCCGTAAAACGTGCTAGAGGAAAAGCCGATTCCATCGTCTGCTCCAAGCTTTGACCTAATGTCGCATCTTTGAGACGAATGTGTACTGGCATCCAGGTAGGATAAAGCTCTTGAGCGACTCGCGCTGCCCAAATTTGACAGAAACTGGTTTTGCCGCTACCTGGCTCCGCTTCGATGACGGCAATAGTAGTTTTATCTTCCAGTTGGGACATTGCCCATTCCATCAAATCAACCGGAGACTGAGAAAGATAATTTCCGCTCCCAGTCCCCAGTCCCCAGTCTCTAGTCCCCGAAAGCAGGAGTTTTCCTTTCAAAGGAATGTATAAATCCTTGAGAGAGAAGGGTTCTCCTAGTAAGGGTTGCGACAGAGATTGCAAAAGCTCTGCTCGGTAGTGTTCCCGATGCAAGTTAAGTGGTGGTAGTGTGGCGGTCGGCTGGTCTAAGGGTACATCTGGGTTGTTCGTAGTTGCTGGGTTTCGTAAACTGCCTACATTTCCCAACCGTACAAACTTTTGCAATTGCGCTAGAGGGAGAGGATTCTGAGCAATTACCATAAGCAGATAACCGGGGAGTCCGTTGCTTAAACGTTGAATAAGCAGTCTAGCTTCAGTTTCTTCCGCACCATTGGCAACAAACCAAGCGATCGCCAAATTATTCATCTGCTGTACTAAAAACGACTCAGCCACTAACGACAGAGCCTGTTCCGCCTGACTATCACTGAGCCGTCCTGGTCGCAAGGTTTTGAGCAATCCGAGCAGTTGCGGGTCGCTGAGGGATTGGTCGGTATCTAACCCCCCTGGCACGTCAGCCCGATTTACCCAAGGTCTGCCAACCAGAGATTCTTGTTCTAAAATCCCTTGTAAGGCATTGAGATAAGCAACTTGAAAAGTGAGCCAGGTTCCTTCATTACGCCTCAAGGGCTTTTTCCGACTCAAAATGCGGATGAGTCCGACAGTCAACTGGGAGATGGCTGGAGCCGCAAGATATGCAGCTTTTAAAGGCAGCTCCAAGACATCAGTCAAACCGCTAATTGAAAAAGGAGTTAAGCTCTTGACTTCCATATCTTGGGCAATACGAAAAGCGATGCCCACAATCTGGGCACTGGAGTCTCCCAGTTGGACAAGTTCAATGTGGCGCTCTGCTAACCAATGGCGAATGCTCAGGCTCATGCCACCCCAATCACTCCAAATTGCTCACTCATCCTATTTTGAACCCTATACAATTAGTGCGAGTTACTTAGTGCTTAGGGGCTATAAAAAAATATCCCTATTTGCTCATTGTTCATTATTAATTGCCCAAGAGCGATTGCCTGTGATCAATGACCAATGACCAATAACCAATAACCAATGACCAATAACTAATGACCGATGACCAATGACCGATCGCGTATCCGTGCCAAAAAGACTATTGCAGCGATTCCATGTCCAATCCTCCCTGCCCTCTCGCAAACGACGGGGACGCAGACTATTCAGCCGATGGGGAAAGGACACTGAGGTATCTAGTTTAAAAGAAAGTCCGAAAGGGGAATTGAAGACTGAGGAAGATTCTCGACTTCCTGCTTCTGTTCCGACTCCAAAACGTCGCCGTCGCCGTAATTCTACGCAGCGACTTACCGACACAAATCCCCAAAAGCCCAACACTCTCTCTCGTGAGAAAAGGCGACGGTTTTGGCGGTGGTCGCTGTTGTGGTTAAGCGTCCTCTCTATCTTGGGAGTTAGCGTCGCCTCTGGTGTGTTGTTGCTAACCAAGCTGCCACCCCCGATCGATTGCAAACAAATTTCTCCCTTAGCCTCCGATAGCGATCGCTTATACTGTGCCCAGCGAGGAGCGGCTTCTGGGAAATTAGAGCCGTTAGTAGCGGCAATCAAATTAGTCGCATCTTGGACACCCGACCGCCCCCTCTACCCAGAGGCGCAGCGAAGGCTTAAGGAATGGTCTGAAGCGATTTTAGAACTCGCCCAGCAGAAACTTAAACAGGGCGATCAGATGGGAGCGATGACGATTGCTCAGAAAATACCTGTCAGTAGTCCCCTTTACCCAGAGGCACAAGCGGCGATCGCAACCTGGCAAGAGGAGCGGCAAAAGGTTCAGGAAACAATTGGCAAGTTTAAAGAGGCTCTTTTGGGGCAAAATTGGCAGCGTGCCACTGAGTTGATAGCACAAGTCTCTGACAGCGAACAGCCTTATTGGAATGCTTCTCGTATCCAAACCCTCATGCAGCAGCTAGCAGCAGAAAAACTAGCATGGCAGCAGCTTTCTGAGGCACGAGATTTGGCAAAAATGAGTCGGCTGGCAAAGCTAGAGGAAGCGATCGCCCTTGTTTCTAAAATCAACCCCAAAACCTACATCAAAGCCCAAGCCCAACGGGAACAGACCCGATGGAGTCGCACCTTAGTGCAACTTGCCGCAATCAACTTCAAAAACCAAGATTTTCCGGGTGTAATTAAGGTATTAGCGGGGATTCCTGCTAATACCCCTCTGTACCAGGAAGCGACTGATTGGATTCTGCTAGCTCGTGCCTCCCAAGCTGCCAAGACTAACACGATTGTCGCCTTGATGGATGCTCTGGCAGGAGTTCGACAGATTCAGCCCGACAGCCCTCTTCATCAACTTGCATCATTACGAGCCGCCCTCTGGGAGTCTCAGTTGCAAGGCGTCACGCAGCTGCAAATTGCCCGCATCGCCGCCAGCATGGAGCAACGGCTGACCCTCACCTATGCCATCGACCAAGCCCAGAAGGTAGCACCGGGACATCCCCAACGCCTGTTGGCTCAAACCTTTATTGCCCAATGGCGCAAGGAAATTCAGCAAATTGATGACCAAAACAAGCTGATGACGGCTCAACAACTGGCAGAACGGGGAACGATTGAAGAGTTGAAAGCCGCAGTGGAAATTGCCAGTTTGATTCAACTGGGTCAACCCCTGCGCCTTGACGCTCAAAACGCGATCGCTCAATGGAATCAGCAAATTGAAACCAGCGCTGACCAACCGATCCTTGATTTAGCCCGAACCTTTGCCGAACGCCAAGATTTGATAGCTGCAATTTCTACCGCCGGACAGATTCGTCCGGGTCGAGCGCTGTATACTGAAGCCCAAAAGGTGATCGTCGGCTGGGTGGCTCAAGTTCAAACGGCACAAGACCGTCCGATTCTGGAAGCCGCAACCGCCCTGGCAACTCAGGGACGTTTTGATGCGGCGATCACTACTGCTGCTCAGATTCCTCCTAAACGGGCGCTTTACAAGGAAGCTCAAACCGCGATCGCCAGTTGGAGTGCCCAAAAAGCTGCTAGTAGTGGTGAAGTTCCATCGTCTGCCCCTGCACCGAACTAACTGTTCATTAGGGTTCTTAATTACTATTAGCCATGAGCGAGCGCCTAACTCACATCCTATTGATTGATGATGACCCAATCTTCCGGCTGGGTCTGCGTACTGCCCTAGAAGGGTTTCCTGACGTGCAAGTTATTGCTGAGGTAGATACGGGTACGGAAGCTCTCTTCATTTTGGGGGAACGTGAAGACGCTGTAGATTTAGTAGTTTTGGAATTAGCGATCGCTCCTTCCAACACCAACGGTCTATCGGGATTGGCACTGTGTCAGCAGTTGAAAACCGAGTACCCGAATTTGCCCGTTTTACTCCTCACTGCCGAATCAGAACCCAGGTTACTGATGGCAGCAAAAGCCTCCGGTGTTGAGGGCTACTGTGCCAAAGGATGTACTAGTGCTGCGCTCGTCCAAGCTATACGTCAACTGATGTCCGGTCAACCCGACTGGCAGATATCCGAACAGCTACCAGCACCAATTAGTTCTGTACGCCCTCCTAGCTGGCATCACAGAATGCGCTCCTACGGATTGCAGCAAATAGAAAATACCTTAGCAAAGGTGACCCAAGAGCTACAAAATCCCAATCTTTCAAACCTCGACTGGGTATTCTGGAGCGGACGCCGTCGAGAACTTTTGGCGGCGCGTTGGGTGGTGAATCAGCTATTACCTACCGATGTCATTGTGGTGGAACGGCAGAGGGGAGGAGTGGGGGAGGAAGACGCGGGAAATTCTGCTGCTAATCTCTCCGCGTCCGTAGGAACTGTAGTGAGAACACGGGGACGCAGGGACGTGGCGAATTCTGTTGCCAATCTCTCCACGTCCCCGCGTCTGTCTATCTCCGCGTCCTCTTCCTACTCCCCAATTGATGCAACTTTGGCAAAGCTCCAATCGAGCTTGTCTAATTTCACGGGTGTTGTCTTAGAAATTGACATTCTGCAAGCTGAAAAAAGACAGGATTTACTTTATATTGTTTTACAAAAATTTGCAGAGATTTTGGAAGAATTGCGCTTTTCCCAGATAACGCTCGAACAGCTACCTCAAAAGCGATCGCTAATTTTACGAGATTTGTGGCAAGTATCAATTACAGATTTTTTTGGTAAATATTACACTCTTCCAGTCGGAAACGATGAATTTGAAGTTGTCAATGTTTTACTCAGTGATGCTGGAGTTGTTCAAGATGCCATTCTTAATAAAATTCCTTTGGTGGTTGAGTTGTTAGGTCAGCAGTTATTTGAAAGTCCTTTAGTCATTGATAATGTCTTGTATTCCGCCTCAACGCCCGAAGCAACGGCGAGAGCAGAATTTTTACTTCAAAATCTAATTATTCAAGTTGCAAATGCGGTTATTCAACCGCTTTTAAATGAATTCGCAGATGTTGAAACGATTAAGCAAAGTTTTTATAATCGAAGTTTAATTTCATCACGGGAAATTGCCAGATTTCGTAATAATTTATCGTGGAGATATCGCCTATCAAAATTAATACTTGAACCCCAAGCGATTTTCGAGAGTCGATATAATTTGTTTGTCATAACCGACACGGGAATCAAACAAACGTCAATCTATGCACCTCGCCGTCAGGAGTTGGAGCAGCTTCGAGGCATTCCCTTAGTTGTCACCTTAGCTTATGAGACACGGGATGCGATCGCGCCTCGTTTACGAGCAACTATTGGCTGGGTTGGTCGAGGTGTCGTCTACATTCTCACTCAGGTTGTTGGTAGAAGTATTGGTTTGGTTGTTCGTGGTGTGATTCAAGGTGTTGGTAGTACTTTGCAGGACACGCGATTTGGGAAAAATAGCGATCGCGGGAAATAAACAGTTACTTGGAGTTGAGCATTCATAGCCGCTAAATTGTCACTCTAGTTATCTTGCTCGTTGCCCTTGACCTTTAAGGAACTTAAAGAGGATAACGTTATAAGAGGTAGTTATCCTGGCAATAACAGAATTCAAAAATATATCAAAGCTCAGTCAAGCAGAGTAGACATCTGATCAACATGATTGACGAAACATCGCTCCAAGAACTGCAAAATCTGATTCAAGATGTTGTCAAAGCACAAACAGACAATCTATCTGAGGTCGTGAAAATAGCTGGATTAGATCCTGTTGAAGATTTTGCTGGAGCCGATTTGAAGAGTACTGAGCTAAGAGGTGTCATCCTGAAGGGAGCTGATCTGAGGGGAACTGACCTCAGTGGTGCCAACATTAGAGGAGCTATTCTCACTCATGCCAACTTGAGTGATGCCAACCTGGGTTATGCCATTCTGAAAAGAGCCAACTTGATTGGAGCTGACCTCAGCGATGCTAACCTGAATAACGCCAATCTATGTTTTTCTAACTTAATTCGTGCCAATATGGTTCGTGCGGATTTAAGTGAAGCCGACTTAAGGGGAGCCAACCTGGGAGGAGCAGATCTAAGCCGCGTTAACCTAGGAGGAGCTAACTTGGGAGGAGCGAACCTCAGGGGAGCTAGCTTGAATGGAGCCAACCTGAGTGGGGTAAACTTAATTCGAGCTGACCTGAGCCATGCAGATTTAATTCGTGCCAATCTGTGCCTTGCCGATTTGATCTGTACGGACTTGCGATCGACGAATTTGAGTGGTGC
Organism: Candidatus Sericytochromatia bacterium; assembly: GCA_036703885.1. Taxonomy (GTDB): domain Bacteria; phylum Cyanobacteriota; class Cyanobacteriia; order Cyanobacteriales; family Coleofasciculaceae; genus CADCTM01. The sequence goes on along the minus strand of DATNQT010000641.1, from coordinate 4,311 downwards.
CGATTTGATTGATGCAGACCTAAGTATTGCCAACCTGAGCAGGGCGAACTTGAGCGGAGCTGACTTGAGTGGAGCGAACTTAAGTGGAGCTATCCTTAGGAAGGCTCTCCTATACGAAGTCAATCTAAGTGATGCCAACTTAAGGGGAGCAAGTTTAAAGAAAGCTCACTTTTACAGAAATCCAGGAATTTCTGAAAAAACAAAACTCGATCTGATCAGGCGTGGGGCGATCTTTTTTGAAGATTCAAGCTGCATTAGCTATGCTTTTTAGCCTCCCTAATCGGACAGGCTCCTAGCGTCACAATTTCTTTGATACTCCCTGATCTTGGGACTTACGCAAATTGATTTTTGAAGCGCCATTTGTAGACTGTGGCGAGTACTCAGCACTCAGCACTTTACTATATGTCAACTCAGGACTTACGCAAATCCACCCTTGAAACACCATTTGTAGGGGCGCATAGCTGTGCGCCCCTACCAGATATGGCGCTTGTGCGTAAGTCCTAAACTAAAAACAACTCTCAACCGTTGTCAGTGCCTAGCAACCTAGCGTACTCGCCTTTGATGATTCCATAACACGAACACGAAGCAGCTTCTAATTCCTGCCGATTCAGGATGATAATTTTGCCACGGTGGTAGCGAATCAATCCTGCCTGTTGAAGGCTGTTAGCCGCATCCGTGACACCCGCACGTCGTACACCCAGCATCTCGGAGATAAATTCGTGAGTGAGCTGCAACTCGTTTGACCCTACACGGTCACAGACGAGCAGTAGCCAACGGGCGAGTCTCTCATCGAGGTGATGGAGGCGGTTGCAGGCAGCGTTTTGCAAGGTTAGGGCGTACAGCGCTTGCGTGTACCGCAGCAGCAGACTTTGCACTACACCACCCCGCCCAAACTCGGTTTTAAGTAAGCTTGCCTCTATCCTCATGCCAGAGTCTGCTACCTGCACCATCGCAGTTGTCGTCGCGATGTTGTCTCCTAAAACTGAGGGAATACCCACTACCCCCTCATTACCCACTAAGCCGACTTCGACCTTCGAGCCTTTTTCCAGAGTGGCAACCAAAGAAACTATTGCGCGATGGGGGAAATAGACGTATTCAATTGGTTCACCAACCTTGTGAAGGACTTGCTTGAGAGGGAGCGAGATGTGCTCTAGATGGGGAACAAGGCGCTGGTACTCTGCATCTGGCAGAGCGGCTAGCAGTTGATTGACTGCCTGGAGCGAGGAAAAGGACATGGTGTATTAGGTCTCATTAATGGAATTGTTGTTAGAAAAAACAACTAACGGCATCAGGAGAAGAATTTAGACCCTAGTCCGAATGTCAAAAGGTGTTGATTTACCAGGAATTGAGAACCTGGCTCTTCTGTGCTAGATAATTAACAGCCTGTGCTTAGTAACCTAGCGAACTCGCCGTTGATGATTTCATAACACTCACAGGAGGCGGCTTCCAATTCCTGCCGATTCAGGATGGTAATTTTGCCCCTTGTGTAGCGAATCAGTCCTGCCTGTTGAAGCGCGTTAGCCGCCTCCGAGACACCCGCACGTCGTACACCCAGCATCTGGCCCATAAATTCATGAGTCAGGGGCAACTCGTTTGACCCTACACGGTCACAGACGAGCAGTAGCCAACGAGCAAGTCTCCCCTCCAGATGATGGAGGCGATTGCAGGCAGCGTTTTGGGTGACGAAAGCATACAGCGCTTGCATATAGCGCAGCAGCAGACTTTGCAGTACGCCACCCCGCCCAAACTCGGTTTTAAGCAAGCTTGCCTTCATCCTCATGCCAGAGCCTGCTACCTGCACCATCGCCGTTGTGGTGACGATGTTGTCTCCCAAAGCGGCGGCGATAGCTGTAACTCCGTCATTACCGACTAAGCCAACTTCGACCATCGAGCCATCTGCCATCGTGGAGAGCAAAGAAACTATTGCCCGATGGGGGAAATAGACGTATTCAATTGGTTCACCAACCTCGTAAAGGATTTGCTTAAAAGGGAGCGGGACGCACTCTAGATGGGGAATAAGGCGTTGGTACTCTGCATCTGGCAGAGCAGCTAGCAGTCGATTGACTGGCTGGGGTGAGGATTTAGACATCGGGTAGCGAGGAATTTCCTAGGGTTGAGCCGTTGCAAGAAACAACTGACGGCATGGGGAGAAGAATTTATACCCTAGTCCGAATGTCAAGAGGTGTTGATTGACCAGGAACTGAAAACCTGGTTCTTCTATGGTAGATAATTTACAGTCTGTGCCGCCTCTACCGCTTGCGGTAGAGGCGGCACAGAGCTAAGAGGTGGGGGTGTGGAGGGTTGCGATCGCCTTAGCGCACTTTGCAGACTTAACTATATATTAAATAAACGCTTCAATGTAAAGCTTAAGCATTACTTGCAGCCAAGGATTGCCGTGTCATGTACCGTTATAGGTAATAGCTTCTACCACTAATTCCAGCTTGGCAATGCACCTCTCCCCTTCCAAAAAGCCTCAGCCGGAGCCTGAAAACAAATGTCCAGATTGCCTATACATGAAGTTGGAAGGCATTCCAGTTCAGCCAGACAGCGAAGACTATTTTGATGTTTGGCAAGCATCAACCCAAACACTACAGATTGACCTGCACTTGACCATCAACTTTAACGAGCAGTGGGAAGGGCTAAAGGGAGGTCGCATTAAGTTTGGATTAAAAGGTGGAGAACTGCGTGTCAAGCTAGAAAACAGCGAAATCCCCTATGAGTCTTGTGCGTTAACTGGCTCCCTGGAACTTTCCCTTCAAACAGGAAAGCAAGAAACCAAAGCGAGTAAAGACAAGAACAGTGTAGATGTTCGTCCCCGTGCCTTGAATTCTTCTGTGAATGGAAGTACAACTAAAGCTCAGGCAAGCCTTAGTACAGACCAAAGATTCCAGAGAATAGAGCAGCTTTCGGGTACTATCTGTCACGTAACGACAAAGGTTTCCGAAGAAAATCCAGCTTGGGTTTTTGAAGAGGAGATGGGTGAGCCAGTTTTAAGAGGCTCCCTCAATCGAGTCAAACTGGCAACCTTGAACGTCACAGCTTTACCCTGTCGTATAGAAGCAACATTTGAAGTTTCCAAGCGAGATGTATGTCTGACTGATGCTGAAGGGTTGTGGCCGGCAGACATTAGTCGTAATAAAAGGGCAGTCTTAGACAGACTGATTATTCAGCGCTTGCTGGAACCTAAATTAAAGCCCTATCTCAGCCGAGCGGAGTTGCACTATGAGTAATGACAAATCTCAACTGGATCTGTATGTCCTGATCCAAGAAGTTTTAGACGCCCAAACAGACAATCTCGATCAGTTGGCAGCCATTGCGGGTTTAAATCTCGCGGAAGATTTCTCTGAGTCTGACCTGAGCCATACAATCTTGATTGGTGCTGATCTCATCGAAGCTGACCTGAGGGGGGCTGACCTCAGAAGTGCCAATCTGAGCAACGCTAACCTGAGAGGGGCTGACCTGAGAGGGGCTGACCTCAGAAGTGCCAACCTGAGCGGTGCTGACCTCAGAAGTGCCAACCTCAGGGGGGCAGACCTTAGGGAAGCTGACATCAAAAGTACTCGTTTAGACAGTGCTAACCTCAGCGATGCCAACCTAGGAGGTGCAGACTTGGACAATGCCAATCTAAGCCGTGCTGACCTCAGGGGTATCGACCTTAGAGATAGCAAATTATGTGGAGCCATCCTGACTGATGCCAAACTAAGAGCGGCGAACCTAGGTCGCGCTGACCTTCGGGTTGCCAATCTTAAAGGAGCGCACCTGATTCGTGCATACCTAGGTGGTGCTGATATTAGAGGTGCCGATCTCGATGGTGCTGACCTGAGCGAAGCTGACCTAAGCGATGCAAAACTCGGCAGTGCAAAACTGAGGGGAACTAACCTCAAGGGCGCTAATTTAAGTATTGCGGACTTGGCAGGCGTCACCTTGATCCGAGCAAATCTGAGTGGAGTCAACCTAATTCGTGCAAACTTGAGTGGAGCTGACCTAATTCGCACTAACCTGAGTGGAGCTGACTTGAGTGGTGCCGACCTGAGTCTTGCTGACCTGAGCCTTGCCAACCTCTACCTTGCTAATCTGTGCAGTGCTAATCTAATTCGTGCGAACTTGAGCATTGCGGAACTGGGTGGTGCTAACTTGATTGCTGCTAACCTGAGCGATGCTGACTTGAGGGGGGCGAATGTCGAGAATGCACAGTTTGCAAGGAATCAGGGAATTGCAGAAGAGACGAAGCTTGTTTTGCTCAGACGTGGGGCAATTTTTGAGGATGCAACTAGTGATAGCGATCGCACAGAAGTTTTGACACCTCATTAA
>DATNQT010000640.1:0-4899 GCA_036703885.1 Candidatus Sericytochromatia bacterium | reverse complement strand
ACGTGTTCCACAGCTAATGCATGAGTCGCTGAGAGTATCACGGGTGGTGCAACTCCAGCATCCAGCGCTTCCTTCCATCGAGAAGCACACAAACACCAGCGATCGCCAGGTTTTAGACCAGGGAAATTGAACATGGGAACTGGCGTACTCAAATCATTCCCTCTCGACTTGGTAAATGTAAGGAACTCTTCCGTGAGTTGTGCACAGACGATATGTGCGCCAAAGTCGCCAGCTCCTGTGCTACATTTTCCGTCCCGATAAAATCCAGTTATTGGTGAAGTGCAGCAAGTCTCCAGCTTTCCTCCAAGGACGTTTCTAGCCTCTGTCATGACAACAACTTCTCTGTAAAACTATCTCAATCTGTAGATTACATCGAAATTTTCTAAGCTTTCACTGCATTGGTATAGTTTCCATTCCGCGACTTAACTAGCACAGTCTGTTTTTGGGAATTGGGAAGTCAAGCTAAGTAATCGGTTACGATGATGACTCGAAAAAGCGACTCGCCCCTACATTAGACTATGCCAGCTACTCCTCTCGATTTCCTTCAAACCTTGCATTATGGTTTAATCGTGTCTTGTCAAGCTCCTGCTGACTCGCCCCTACACAACCCCTTAGTAATTGCCGCAATGGCACAAGCGGCGATGAATCAGGGGGCTGTAGGCATTCGGATCGATAGTCCAGCTCATATTGAGGCAGTGCGAACGCAGAGTTCCGCTACTCCCATCATTGGTCTGTGGAAGCAGCAGTTGCCGGGATGTGAGGTTTATATTACTCCTCAGTTTCACCATGCTGCCCAGGTTGCATCGGCGGGAGCTGATATTATAGCGATTGATGCTACTTTGCGCGATCGCCCTGACGGGGAAACTGTTACTACGTTGATTGCCCGCATTCACGATGAACTGGGCAAGTTAGTAATGGCAGATGTGGATACGATTGAAAATGCGATCGCTGCTCAAAAAGCGGGTGCTGATTTAGTCGGTACAACCCTCTACGGCTACACGAATCAAACAAAACATCTTTCTCCCCCTGGTTTTGACCTCCTCACGCAGCTAGTAGAACAACTGGATGTGCCAGTGATTTGTGAAGGAGGTATTGCTTCACCTCAGATGGCTCAAGAAGCCCTAAAGTTGGGAGCTTATGCTGTTGTTGTGGGTACAGCAATTACTGGTATTGATCTGCAAGTCAAAGCTTATCAACAAGCCTTATCTAATTTGAAATAGGGAGTAGGGAGTAGGGAATGGGGAATGGGGAATAGGAATTTTCTATTGGTGGTTATAGGCAATCGCCCTTAATGGAGCTAACTGGAGATATAGCAGTAGTTACGAATACTCTTGAGAGTGTTGAGCGCCAGAAGCCCTGAAGCATACGCTAGTTTTTACTCAGCACTCAGCACTTTGCTATAACAGAGGGACTACGTTTACCTGTCAAAAGATACGCGGTCATCTCCCCTTTGCCTTTGACCTGAATTATGCCCCGCTTCTCAAAAATGTACTGCTCCTTTAAAGACTCGTAGGTTACTTCTGAAACCTGGATTGCACCAGGTAGTCCGTGGGATTCCATGCGACTAGCGGTATTAACTGTATCTCCCCACAAGTCGTAGATAAACCGTTTGAGACCGATTACCCCAGCCACGACGGGTCCTGTATTAATGCCGATACGGATGCTCAGGGATTGATTGTACTCGATGTTAAAACGCGCCACGGCTTGTTGCATATCAAGGGCGAGATCAGCGATCGCATCCGCATGATCACTGCGAGGCATGGGCAAACCTGCCGCTACCATATAAGCATCGCCTATTGTCTTAATCTTCTCTGCTCCATGCTTTTCCGTTAGCTGGTCAAACATCGAGAACATTTGATTGAGCAACACGACCAGTTCTGATGCTGAGATTTCGCTAGACAATTTAGTAAAGCCGACAATATCTGCAAATAAGACAGTCGCTTCAGGAAACTGGTCAGCAATAGTATAGTCTTCTCGTTTCAAGCGCTCGGCGATCGGTTTCGGTAAGATATTCAGCAGCAATCGCTCTGCTCGTTCTCGCTCCGCTCTAAGTTTTTGGTAAGCGGCTTCCAGTTCTCGACGGGCGCTAAATTCTGCCCGTTGCAAACGTTCGTACAAAAATACTGATAAGTCGCAGATAAAGCAGAACCAGAAAAGGTACAAATACAACGCTGGGTTAGAGATTACGCTTTTATCCAGACCCAGACCAAAAATTGTGTTCACGGTGATATAGACAGTGGGGGCACTCAACTGCGATATCAGGTGCAGACCCCATTGCACAGGCATCAGGGTGGCTTGTACAAGGAATGTCATAACCCAGATGTTAATATTCACCTGAGAACTCCCAATCAAAGCGTTACCAACCTGTGGTACTAGAAGGGCTGACCAAGAAAATCCGAGAAAGAGTAACTCTGGGTAACGTTCGCCCAATCGGGTTTTCAGCAGCGCTAAACCAGCAAGCAGGCACAGTGCTACAACACCGTTTATGACCAGTCGCCACCAAGCAAATACACCAGTTGTAGTTGCATAACTGAGTTCCTGAACAGAAACCGTCAGAACAAGAGCAAGCGACAGCCATAAAGTAAGACGTAGGCGTTCCCTCAAGAAACTCTTGCGTCGCGCTTCATAGTTTGCTGACCAAGTCGCTGACCAACCCAGCTTCAAGAAGGCTATCCCTTGTCTGACTGGCACTGTCAGTTCCCGTAAACTACCCATGCTTGTATCATTCCTTGTTTTCCCTGCATAGGTACGTTAATTTTGCCGAGCAGTCTCCTTCTTTCAAATGCAGTATTACTGCCGAACAAAAGGCTAGCAAGCTTATTACCTTTGCAGCAGTTTTGAGTGAATTGGTATAAGAAACACGTAGTAGATACACCGACAAAAAGGCTTGGGTGAAGAGTATCAACGCCCTCACTTTTATAAATTTGCTGCCAAGCCCTGTCGTTTTAAAATTACCATATTCGGTCCAACGACTGGACTACGCGCAAGTAGCGCTCCTTTGAGGTCAGTAATTTCTAGTTTGCTAAAGTCCAGAGTATTAGCTCGACTCAGTATTTCGTCGGCTAGCTTGTTTTGCTGAGACTCCTTGAGGTCGTACCAGCCATTACTAACTTTAACAATCAAACGGCTGCTCTGGAAGTTGGCTTCGATTGCGTAAATTAGTCCATTGCCATAATGATTGGTAATTTCAGCAACCTGATTTTGAATGCCAGCAATCAAGCTTTGCTCTGGAGTGAGTTCGGGTGGAGGTGGGGCTTCTACTTCCACGGGTTGTGGTGGTTTTGGTGCTGTCAATTCTGGTGGAGTGTCAATTGTATTTGGAGGAGCTTTTGCTACTTGTGCAGGCGTTTTTGGTAGTAGCGCTACTGTTGTCCAGAGGAGTACCACTACAATACCCGCGATCGCACCTGTCAGCCCCCAATCCGACAGCTTTTGATTCCAAGGTTGCGGAAGCAGGGAACGAACTTTCTGTAACGTTGCATCCCAAAACGCCTGAAACCTGCGAAAACTAGGAAGTATGCGATCAGTTAGTTTTGGCTTGGCAGGCGGAGAAAATCGCTCCTCGGCAAGCTCCTGCGTCGTTGGTTTCGGCGTTACCGTTGGAATATTGGTAGTAGAGGTTCCAGACGCTGGTTCTGGGGTTGCTATCGGGGCGTCTGCGACTGGTGTTGATACTGATGTTGCTGGCGACACCGCAGGGAGAACTTCCCTAGCTGGTTCAGCCTCTAGTTTTTCCACAATGCCCTCTAATAGCCCAATTGTTCCCCGTAGGGCTTTGATACCCTGAGCCTTAAGGAACGGTTGCGAGTTTTTTGTAGTCTGTTCTAACTGCGAAAGCGATCGCTCGACCGTTCTAAGTGTCGGCGGCGTTTCAGGTTCACTATTTACTGATTTAGGCGACTGCTGTTGGTCTTCTGACATTGAAATCTCCCTCCTCGGCAGCACCAATCTGCTTAAATACAATAGATTCTTACGGGGAGCTGCCACTACAGCACAAATCTATCATTTCTATCTGCCTTGCCCTCTGTATAAAGCTTAATACTGTTTTTTTTGCTAGACATCCATGAGTATTAAACGCCGTCAATTTCTGATTTTGAGTAGCCTCAGTGGCTTAGGTATAGCGGTTTTAGCCAAATTATTTGGCGATCGAGTAGCTAAGAGTACTAATGCCAGTGCGATTAACACAACTCAACTCCCATCAGAACCAACACCCTCAAAATCAGCAGATGTCCTAAGCAATGCAACTGGAGAACCTCTATTGCGCTTTGTCTCTGTTGCTGATACGGGAACGGGTGGGCAAGAGCAATATGCCGTGGCGGCAGCGATGAGTCGCTATCATCAGCTAAATCCTTACGATTTGGTCGTCCTAGCAGGTGACAATATTTATAACAATGGCGAAATCGAAAAGATTGGTGCTGTATTTGAACAACCTTATCAAGCTTTACTAAAACAGGGCGTCAAATTTCAAGCTTGTCTTGGTAACCATGATATCCGCACGGATAATGGTGACCCTCAAGTTAAGTATCCTAACTTCAATATGCCAGGGCGTTACTATACCTTTCGTCGTGGGGATGTCCAGTTTTTCGCCCTCGACACAAACTATAACGCCGACTGGAAGGCTCAATTGTCTTGGTTAGAACAAGAACTCAGCGGCAGTAATGCTCCTTGGAAAATTGTATTCGGGCATCATCAAATTTATTCATCGGGTCACTATGGGATGAATCAACCCTTTATTAAAACCCTAACGCCCATTTTTCAGAAACACCGCGTTCAACTATATATCAACGGTCACGATCATCACTACGAGCGCAGTCAGTTAATTAAGGGTACTACGTACTTAATTTGTGGTGCTGGTGCTGGTACTCGTTCGGTGGGGCGATCGCAATGGACGGCGTATTC
>DATNQT010000639.1:0-8052 GCA_036703885.1 Candidatus Sericytochromatia bacterium | reverse complement strand
AAAGGAGCGTACTGGGATCAGGAAACGATTAAGGCAGCTCAAAAAGATTGGCCTCAGCCCGTTTATAACGATAAAGTCGCAACGGATGCCAATTTTGAGCGAATGACTCAGCTAATGCTGGAGAATCACGAGTATATTTATTCAGCAATTGGCAGTCATAATGTGCGATCGCAAGCCTTAGCAATGGCGATCGCAGAAACCCTCAATATCCCCCGCCGCCGCTTTGAAATGCAAGTCCTCTACGGTATGGGCGACCAACTGGCGAAAGCGCTAGTTAAACGGGGTCATCGGGTGCGTGTCTATGCACCTTATGGCGAACTATTGCCAGGGATGGCTTACCTGATTCGCCGTCTGTTAGAAAATACAGCCAATAGTTCCTTCTTGCGGCAAAGCATGGAAGATCGACCAATTGAGGAATTATTAGCACCACCAGTAGTCGATACCTTCCAACCCTCTGCTACAAAAGGGGCGCAAAGAGGAGTATTTCCTAATGTCGCCGATACAGACTATGCGGAGGTAGAAGCAAGGCAGGAAGCTCAACAAGCGTTGGCAAAGGTTCGGCAACAACTGGGTAAGACTTACTTGCCTCTAGTGAATGGGGAATACGTCAGCACAGAGGTAACAGTTGATTCTGTTAATCCCTCTAATCCCACTGAAGTAATTGGCAAAATTGGGCTGCTATCCATTGAACAAGCAGACCAAGCCTTACAAGCAGCGAAAGCTGCATTCCCCAGTTGGCGACGAACCCCTGTACGACAACGTGCAGGTGTGTTGCGTAAAGCCGCCGACTTGATGGAACAACGTCGAGCAGAATTATCCGCTTGGGTTGTTCTAGAAGTAGGTAAAGCCTTAAAGGAAGCTGATAGCGAAGTTTCAGAAGCGATCGACTTCTGCCGCTACTATGCCGACGAGATGGAACGGCTAGATCAGGGGCACAACTACGATGTTGCTGGTGAGAATAATCGGTATATCTACCAGCCGCGAGGAATTGCTGTTGTGATTTCTCCCTGGAACTTCCCGATCGCAATTGCTACTGGCATGGCGGTTGCCGCACTGGTAGCGGGAAATTGCACCCTACTCAAACCCGCTGAAGTTTCCTCGGTAATTGCGGCAAAAATCGCTGAAATTTTAGTAGAGGCAGGGATACCCAAAGGTGTATTCCAATACGTTCCCAGCAAAGGGTCAACGGTGGGGGCACATATGGTGAAGCATCCCGATGTCCACCTAATTGCCTTTACGGGTTCTCAAGAAGTAGGTTGCCGAATTTATGCAGATGCGGCAATTGTGCAACCGGGGCAAAAGCATCTCAAGCGTGTAATTGCCGAAATGGGTGGTAAGAACGCCATTATTGTGGATGAGAGTGCTGACCTCGATCAGGCAGTTGCAGGGGTGGTGCAGTCGGCGTTTGGTTATAGCGGTCAAAAGTGTTCGGCTTGCTCACGGGTAATTGTCCTGGAACCTGTATATGATGCCTTTGTGGGGCGTTTGGTGGAAGCCACGCGATCGCTTAATATCGGCGTAGCAGAAGTGCCCAGTACCCAGGTGGGACCAGTGGTTGATGTCAATGCCAGAGATCGGATTCGGGAGTATATCGAAAAAGGTCGTCAAGAAGCCGAAGTTGCTTTAGAGATGTCAGCACCGGACACAGGTTACTTCATCGGTCCTGTCATCTTTAGTGGGGTTTCCCCAGATGCCACAATTGCCCAGGAAGAAATCTTTGGCCCAGTTGTCGCCGTTATCCGGGCGAAGAATTTCCAAGAGGGGCTGGATATTGCAAATGGCACTAACTATGCGCTGACGGGTGGCTTGTATTCGCGGACGCCTTCCCATATCGACCAAGCGACAGCGGAGTTTGAAGTCGGCAATCTTTACATTAACCGCACCACTACAGGAGCGATCGTATCGCGGCAACCCTTTGGCGGTTTTAAAATGTCTGGCGTCGGTTCCAAGGCAGGGGGGCCGGATTATTTACTGCAATTTTTGGAACCCCGCACAATTACCGAGAACATCCAGCGCCAAGGTTTTGCCCCTATTGAAGGTGCAGATTAAGGCATAACGTTCGCCAAAAAAGCCTGAGTCCCTCCCAAATGATGGACTCAGGCTTTCAATATAAGACTAGCAATAGCTAGTAAATAGCCAAGCTACCTCACTAGCTACGACATACTGGGTTGGGATTGTTCATACAAGCCCAACTTCCTTTTTCGGGACCACTACTACTACCAGAAGATGCCCCACCTGTGCTGGGAGTGGTATTAGTAGGAGAAGGCGCTGGTGTACGATTGTTACCACCAGTAGGAGCGGGCGGCGTTGTAGAGCTTCCACCAGGAGAAGAGGAAGGTGTGGTACTGTTGCTGCCGCCACCACTAGGAGAAGGTGTTAATGTGCTGCCGCCGCCACCAGGACTTCTACGGTCACCTCCATCAGGAGGAATTTCACCGCTGCCTCCACTAGGAGAAGAGGAAGGTGTGGTACTGTTGCTGCCGCCACCACTAGGAGAAGAGGAAGGTGTGGTTGTGCCGCCGCCACCAGGACCTGTAGGGTTACCTCCATCAGGAGGAATTTCACGGTTGCTTCCACCAGAAGGAGACTGATTACCAGTCTGAGCTAGCAAGTCTATGCTTTTTAGATTAGAGTCGGCGCTAGAAATTTGATCGCTCAAATCTAGATTCAAGGTACTAGGATTGGGGTTGGTTAGTGCCAAGGCTGGAATGTTAAGGCAAACACTAGCACTAGCAACTCCTGCCATGTAAAGAAACTTCTGGATTAAATTTTTCTTCGGCTGGACACTCATTAGTATCTCCTTGCTTCTAGGTTGAAAAAGTTCTGAGCTTGTTGCTACTTCGTTAGTAGACCTCTTGCACTCATTAGAAGCCTCTACCCCACCCCAGCCCTCCTCTTATAAAGGAGAGGGAGCTAGATTGCTTGCTTCCCTCCGAAATCAAGGAGGGCTAGGGTGGTGAATTTATGACTTTTGCAAGAGGTCTAGTGTTCAAAAACTGTTGTTTGATTTTTTAAACTAGGGTTAACCACCTCAATTCAAAAATTAGAAGTCTCTTGGCTAAAGCTCATCGGTTAAGAGTACCTTGCTCGATCTAGTAGCTCCTCTGCCTAAGGAGTCGTCTGTTGTTAAATTTTTTGTGTCTTTAGATAGAAAAGAATCTTAAAGAATTACGCCATTAGTCGGAGCCTCTAAAATCTTCAGCCGGAAAGAACAACGTTTTTACCCACTTGCAGAACCGTTATTCGGTGAGACTATCAGTGGCAGAAAGATGCACTTTATGCGATCGCAAAACCCTAAACAATCAGTAGCTCATAAATCGCCACTGGCTCATCCTTGCCTTTGACCTTTACAGAGTCATCCACCAAGCGCAACTTGAAATCCTGTGGATATCGCAATGCTGCTACAACTGACTCGGTAACTAACACGGTACAGTTATATTTGCGGGTAAGCCCTTCAACTCGTGCTGCCACATTCACGGCATCCCCAACAACTGTAGACTCAATCCGTGAGGTGAAACCAATCGTACCCATCACCACCTCGCCTCGGTGAATGCCAATACCAATATTAATCGTAGGCTGACCTTTGTAACGACGTTCCTCATTAAACGCTTTGAGCGTCTGTTGCATCGCTAGTGCCGCACGCAGAGCGCTACCCGTTGTCTCGTCCTCGAATAGCGCCATAATCGCATCACCGATGTACTTATCGATAAAGCCTCCCGCATCACTAATCACTTGACCCATCCGAGCCAAGTACTCATTCAACAACGCAAAGGTTTCTAGGGGCGTCATCTGTTCCGACATCGATGTATAGCCACGAATATCGGCAAACAAAATCGTAATCGTGCGGGTTGCCGCAACACCCACCTGAATGTTCTCAATACCTTCAGAGGCAATAACCGTAAGAAATTTCCCCGGCACAAACCGTTCAAAGGACTCAAGCGTCTTTTGAAGTTTGCTAAAAGACGCTTGTAGTGCTGCCGCCATTTCATTAAAAGCTGCCGCTAAAGCTCCAATTTCGTCAGCACGGTGGATGTCAGCGCGATGCTGCAAATTACCCGCTGCAATCTTTACGGCGCTCAATTGCAGGCGTCGCAGTGGATGGCTCAACTGATGTGCCAGGATGTAAGCGCCCATAAGACCAAAACCCCAACCCATTGCCCCAACGAGTAAGGCTTTGTTGACGGCGTTCCTGACAGCGCGGTTGACTTGTTGCAGTGAAATGCCAATCCGGAGCGTGCCGATTTTTTCACCTAAAGTATTGCGAATGTCTGAGGCGACTTCAATCACTCGTTCGCCACGGCGCGCCCGCAACCGACCTTTGGGAAACTCAACGTTGCGCAGAATAACTGTTTCTGCAACGTGGCTATTGGCATAAACCTCAAGTGCTGCCTTGGTAATCTCTGCGGGTACCACATCGGGAACGTACTGCTCCTGAAAGTCCTCAGGTAAGGCAGCAACAATTTGGTTAGACAACCGTGCATCTGAAACTAAAATGTAGATAAACTCCGAGTTTCGTTTCAAGAGCAGATTGATACCTAGGCGTATTTGACTCCAATTCTGGTCTACCAGTTCGTTTGTCCAGGCATTGGATAGGGCTATAGCAAGGGTTTGGGCTTCCTGCCGCTGCTGTTCGCGGTAGACATCGCTCTCGTTGCTAGCCCAGCTCCACACGACGACACCAACAATCACCGCAATCAAAAGGGTAGTGGCAGTCATAATTTGGATGCGGATAGAGCGGAAGGGAACTCGCTTCATAGAGTTTTGAGTTTTGAATTTTTATACAGCACTCTTCCACCCTGACTTTTAAGAGAATATATGAATAGTTTGTAATATTGTGAGTCTTTGCGCTTCTTACTTTTTACCATTCGCGCAATAAACTAAGATGCAATGCCTGACCTCAACGCAAGCAGGTCAAGGTAGTTGAAGCGCTTCTACGAAGGTCACCCAATGTCGCTCGTCAGACTGACTTCTACAGGCAGAAGAGAGTGCCAGAGTCACCGGACCACCCATTCGCGCAGGAATCGGCTGTCGGTCGTCGCCCCAGTGGGTTGCTAGCAGAATATCACATCGCTGGATATCCGATGCCGGGAGGCGGAGCGGTCTAGTAGGGTTGCGATAAATCGGGGACTTGCCCCGCACGATAAGAGCATCACCCTGAGGAAGAGTGAGTCCGGCTGCAGCGAGCGCATCACGCACCCGTACTCCGTAAAGCTTGACTTTGCCGACTGGCCAACCAAGACGGTAGCCAACGGTTTCTTCAAGGCTGACGGATTGGAGTTTTTCAAGAGCGGCGGCATCGAACACGCGATCGCCTATTTTTAGTTTTATCGGCTCGGTACCGACTACCATATCGGTGACGTAGAATGCCCAGAAGCGTTCGGGATACTGTTGCTGGAGCTGCGGATACTGAGTGTAAGGAAACACTAGGTAAAGGGGACCGCCATCACTGCGGGAAATCTTCTGGTTATCGCGCTCCAAGGCAATGATAATTGGATACTGACGCAGGTCGGCAACGTTAAGCGTGACTCGGTAGGCGTCACGGGCAACAAATGTTACCTCACTAACACCGGGCGCAATACCAAATTTGTCCAGCAGCGTTGAGACAGCAACACCACGGAAGTGGCGGATTGCATTGGGATTGTTGGTATTGTGGGGTGCCTTTGTCCAAACTGATGTTGTCGCTAGGGCTTCTAGTTGTGGCAAGCTTAATTGCACTGCCTTACCTGTTGAGGTTTGTCCTTGAACTACGAACTGCCAATCCACTTGAGAGCGGTTTTTCTGCAGTCGCGCCACCATCGTTGCATTTTGTGCGATCGCTTCTTGTCGCCATCTCTCTAGATCGGCACTGGTTGGTTTGTCGGCACACCCTGTCAGGTTAACTACGAGATTGAACAAGGCAATAGCCAGAGGTATACCTATCAACGTTTTCTTCACACAGACTGCCCAACCGCCTCAACTATAGTAGCTAAATTGACAAGTGATTATGTCGAACAAGTTAAAATTGTTCCCTCTGGTAGAAGTTGCAGTAATACAGTAAAAGTTATTTTTTTAGTGGATACAGACAGTCCTTTTAAGGGTTTATATAGGGTAAAAAGATAGTAATATTACTTAGGGAGTTTTTATAAATAAAGCACCTGACGAACTTGAACGTCTTAGCTTAAGTTGCGATTATTTAAGTATTATTTGCTGAACGCTATTCATCTTACCATTAACTGCTAACGCCTTATAGTAAGAGCCTTCTAGAGACATTTAATGTAAAAGTTGCTTGACTCATTTACGTTAAATTTTAGTCAAACACCTAATCATTTACCTTTGAGAGCAAGGCTGAAGTCTTGCGATCGCGATGAAAACACTATTTACACTTTTTAGCAAAGAACGCAGCGAACTTCAGCAAGAGATCGATAAGGCAGCCAGTCCGGAGCAGGTCGTTAAGCTGGTTCAAAATCGACTCAATGGTCTTGAGAAGAGTTACATGGGTGGGTTGAGTGTGACTCAGGTGCGTCTGGCTGCGTTTTTCCTAGATACGCTGCGGCAGTCCATCGGGACTCTCACTGCGGCTAATGAAACGAAGGTTTCAGAGCCAGAGACGAAGCAGCTCGCTACTCAATCTAAACGTCCCTCTAACAGCTTAATTCTGAAAGTGCTACAGGCACTGATTAGCGTCAGCATCTTAGGTTCATTGTTCTCGTTGACTCAAGATACTCCAGGAGCTTGGATGGGTATCTTGCTGATGCTAGTACTTGTAGGAATGGAGGTTGTACTCCAACTCGATAAAGACAAGCAGGAAAACTCTTCAGATTCTTCTCAGTCGGTAGAAGTGCCCCAAGTTATCGTACAGGTGGATAGCAATGTGCTTCTGGACAACCTTGCTGATGCTCTAAACACGATCGACCTTGCAGTTGCTTCGGCTGAAGCCGGGAAAAAAGCCCTCGACGCTAGTGGAATAGAAGAGTTGCCAGAACTGTTAAATCTTGTTCAAAGGCTGATGGGTGCGTCAGTTCTTGAGAATCCCTTGATGGCGATCGAGCTGACTAAGCTTCTTCCACAGATTTTAATGGAGCAAGGAATTCGCGCCCAGATTTACCGACCGAACGAGGAGCAAAGTGGGCGGGAGTATTTTGACTTCGAGCCAAGTATTGATCGTTCCGCTAAAGACTACGTAACTATAACTCCTGCTTTGTTGAAAGGCGATCGCTTGCTCCGACGAGGACGGGTTATTGAGCCAGCCTATTCTGAGGTTAGAGAGGGTAACTGAAATTGATGAATTGCGATCGCTGGAGCTAACCCAAAGGTGTGTAACCTCTCCTGTTGAGTGCGGTTTCAACCCACATTCAACACCAAGCGATTAGCTATCGTGAGAAGGTATCGAAGCAAGCCCCATTAGCGCAATTGACCGCTCTCCCTCTGCTCTCTTCCTTAATTGGGGAGGGGGTTTTTGATTGGGTGATTGAGGTTTGATAACTCCCTTTTGAAACGGTGAGAAGAATTGTTTTTGCGATCGCCCTTACACTTCTAGCTTTTATGACATCACTTGTATTTTCAGCTCAACAACCTGAACCCATCAATGAACTTTATGTGTTTGGGGACAGTCTTTCGGATGTGGGTACGGTGTTCCGGGCGACGGGGGGAACGTATCCACCCAATCCAACCTACTTTCAGGGACGTTACTCGAATGGTCGGGTTTGGGTTGAGTATCTTGCCGATCAACTCCACCTCTCTAAGAGTCAAACCAACAATTTCGCTTGCGGAGGAGCCACTACTACCGGAAGCGATCGCAATAGTCTTGTACCAGGCTTGTTGACACAGGTTCAGTCGTTTACACAGACGCATCAGCAGACTAATCCCAATGCACTGTATGTACTGTGGGCGGGAGCGAATGACTATTTGCAGGGGGTAAGCAGTGCAACTGTTCCTGTTGAAAATGTGACGAAAGCGATCGCCTCCCTTGCTGATGTGGGTGTTAAAAAGATCTTGGTGGCAAATTTGCCAGATCTAGGACAGCTACCTGCTACGCGAAGCAGTGCTAATTCTGCAAACCTCAGCGCCTTAACA
>DATNQT010000638.1:0-5553 GCA_036703885.1 Candidatus Sericytochromatia bacterium | reverse complement strand
AGAACTGGCAGACTTATCACAAGCGAATCTTACGTCCGCCGATTTGCGTAAAGCGAATCTCTGCGAAGCGAACTTGAGTAAGGCAAATTTAACGGTAGCGTTTCTCCGTCAAGCTAATCTTCAAGGAGCAAACCTAATGGAAGCGAACCTTGAGGGAACCGATTTGAGTGGAGTCAAGCTCAAGGACGCGAAGCTTTGCCAAGTTAACCTGAAAACAGCAAATCTCACGGGTGTGGATTTAGCGGAAGTAGACATGATATAGCAGTTCTAAAGGCTTCTATTGCTTCTCGATTTTCGTTTAAGTCCCGATAAGCCGTTATACTTTAGGCGGCTAAAGGTGTATTTATTAAGTAGCCAGTTGAGGCGAATTCGGTAGTGATAAATATGAATCAAGAAAAAGGGGATGCCTCTGAGCTATTTTATTCGTTCTTCTCCTCAATTAAACCTCGTAAGCTTATAGGCACGTCTACGTCTGATGAGTGGCAGTCTCATGTTTTACCTCATGGTGCGATTGAAGAACTTTCCCCCAATCTTTGGCACGTAACCGGCACTTTGCCGAGTTCTACTATGGTGCCGCGTGAAATGGTGCTTTATAGATTAGCAGACGCGACGCTACTGATTCACAGCGCGATCGCCTTAAATGAACCGGGAATGGCAAAACTTGAGTCTTTAGGCACGCCTAAAATCCTGGTTGTCCCTAACCGCATCCACAGATTTGATGCTGGCGTATATAAACAGCGCTATCCTCAACTCATCGTTGTTTGCCCAGCAGCCGCCAAACCGTATGTTGAACAAGTGGTGGCGGTAGATGGAATCGCCGAGGATGTTTTACCTGCATACGGAATAACTTGTCACGAACCGGCTGGTATCCGTCCACAAGAACTTGTTTATGAACTGCCACTACCAACGGGTAAGGCACTCGTGTTTACAGACATTTTATTTAACTTAAACAAGTCATATTTCCAGCAGCACTTACCCACAGGAGAATTTCTACTTCAGTGGTTAGGAACAAGTGCAATAGGATCGAGTGGATTTTTCGGTATCACTGGCTTGGGTAGGCAGTTTTTTATGAAAGAGCGCAATGCCTATCGCCAGTGGTTAGAAGCATTAGCTGATAGCATACCTGACTTGCAGGTAATTTCTGTGGCTCATGGTAGTCCAATAGTAAAAAATTGTAACTCTCGATTACGCGAGGCAGCTGCACGTCTGCTGTAGAGAAGTGAAACTTGTCTAATGGTACTTGAACAAATTCCAAAGGGTAAATCCCCTACTGATTCTGGTTGGACTACACTGGTTTAGTACTATCAGGCGGCGTTATTAGCAATGCTTTAATCTCCACCTAACTACAGCTGTCGGGTAGGAATCTCAATCCAAAACTCAGTACCTTCCCCGGGTTGAGAAATACACTTGAAAATACCACCATGTTTTTCTACCACAATTTGGTAACTTATGGAAAGACCCAAACCTGTTCCTTTGCCTACAGGTTTTGTCGTGAAGAAGGGGTCAAAGATTTGGGATTGTAGAGATTGAGGCATTCCAGGACCATTATCGGCAATTTGAATAACAACACTCTGAGACTTTTGAGTTTTGTGTGGCTCTTCTAACTCAGAACTTACTGAGGTGCGGATGGTGATTTGACTAGGCGAAGCTTTAATTTCTTCTAAACTCCGGACGCAATTGTACTCTTCTATCGCGTCGATCGCATTACTCAGAACGTTCATAAATACTTGATTGAGCTGACTTGCATAACACTCAACTAAGGGCAATTCACCATAAGTCTTAACAACCTCAATACTTGGAGAATTAGGTTTAGCTTTCAGTCGATGCTGCAAAATCAACAGCGTACTGTCTAACCCTTCGTGGATATCCACAGCCTTCATCTCAGATTGCTCGATCCGCGAAAAATTCCGTAGAGATAGCACTAACTTGCGGATGCGGTCAGCTCCCATTTTCATAGAAGCCAAGATTTTTGGTAAATCTTCGCTCAAGAAATCCAAGTCAACTGCGTCGGCTTGTTCAGCAATCTCCGGATTGGTATTGGGAAAATACTTCTGATACAGCTTTAATAGATCGAGTAAATCCAGAGCATACTGACGGGTGTAGTCAAGGTTGCCGTAGATAAAGTTGACGGGGTTGTTGATTTCGTGAGCAACGCCAGCAATTAACTGCCCCAGACTAGACATTTTCTCAGTCTGAATGAGCTGAGTTTGAGTTTGCTGGAGATTCTTGAAAGCGATCGCTAATTGTTCCGTTTGCTCTTGAGTCTGTGCCAATAATTCCGCTTGCTGCAAGGCTACACTTAGATGAGCTGCAATTTGCCGGACAAAATCAATTTCCGAGCTATCCCAAGCACGAGGCGTCGTGCATTGATGAATGCAGAGCAGTCCCCAAAGCGTATCCCCATTCAACACTGGTACGACTAGGTTGGCTCGGATTTGAAATTGACTCAGAATCTTAATGTGACAATCGCTTAAATTAGCGGCATAGATGTCTGCAACTGCCTGAATCTCACCTTCTTGATATTTTAAGGCGTACCGTTCTCCAAAGCAGCGATCGTAGATTTTCCCATTGAGTGCCGAAGGCAAACCAGGTTGTACATCTTCTGAGATGAACTCCCCGTCATCGTAGCTAGAATCAGGTGCAAAGCGAAAGACAGCCACGCGGTCAGCCGCAAGCAGCCGCCGGACTTCCGTCGTTGTTGCCGTGAAGATGGTTTTGACATCCAAAGATTCTCGAATTTTGGTAATCACCCCAAACAAGGCTTCCTGTTGTCTGGCAGCATAGATAAGTTGTTCGGCTTGAGCCGTTGCTGTGGCGGCGGCGGTGCGGCTTTGTTCGTAAAGTTCGGCTTGTTGAATTGCCACGGCAGCTTGGTCAGCCAGTTGTTGCAACAGTTCGATCTCAAATGTCCGCCAACGACGCACAGTTTTGCACTCTTGAGCAATCAACAGTCCCCACAACTGTTCGCCTACTCCAATCGGCACAATCAACGCGGCTTGGATTTG
This sequence comes from Candidatus Sericytochromatia bacterium, assembly GCA_036703885.1. Lineage (GTDB taxonomy): Bacteria > Cyanobacteriota > Cyanobacteriia > Cyanobacteriales > Coleofasciculaceae > CADCTM01. Next base: position 2,548 of record DATNQT010000638.1, on the reverse strand, counting down.
GAAATAAGCTAAGGCTTCTCGATCCTCAGGTTTGAAGTTGGCTTGGGAGACATCATCGATGACTTGCACTTTGCCTCGTTTGTACAGTTGAATCTGCACATCGGGAAAGCTTTTTCGAGGAAGGCTCACGCCTAAAGTCGGCAACCAGTTACCATTAATGGCTTCTACAATTACTTCGTCCCGACGGTCATTGATAAACTGGTAAATCACCACCCGGTCTGTATCAATGAGATTCCGGACTTCTCGCACGATGGTTTGCAGGATTGTTTTTAGGTCAAGGGTGCTGCGGATTTGGTTGATGACGCGCTCTTGGGCACACCCTCGATCTAAAGCTCGTTGTAACTTGGCAGTGCGTTCCTCGACTTGTTGCTCTAGGGTATTGTTGAGGGACTGTACTTCGGAATACAGTTCGTATTGCTGAATTGCCATTGCGAAGTGATGAGCTAAAGCGATCGCTAGTTCAATATCATTCGCCGTCCACTCCGGCGCTTGACCCCGTTTTAACTCCCGCCACACTTCAAAGGACTGCCGGGGAAGCTGTTGTTTTTCGTTAGGCTCAAAACGTCCTGCCCACAACGTCTCTGTATCGATTTCCGAGCGAAAGATGCTTAGGTAGCCAAGAAATGAGGAGCGGTAATACAGGGGTAAAACAAGCATTCCTCGAATTGAAGTTCCCTGAAAGGCTGGGGTGAGAACCCGAAGGGCTGAAGTTTTATACAGATCAGTAACGATCAATGACTCACCATTGAGAGGTTGAGAGCTGTTTTTTTCCTCATATTTAAAGGAAGCCCAGCTTTGCCAGACGGGGTGCTGTTCGATCGAACTCTCTTTGTTTCCGTCGAGGGGCAGGGGTTGGTGACCGTAGGTAAATAATTCGGCAGTATCGTTGGTTTTGTAAGGGGCAATGTAAAGTCTACCCCCACAACCTTTGAGGGCGGTGACGGTTTCTTCCAGAGCGGCTTGCAGTTCAATGGTAGGTAGGGAATGTAATAGGGTCGATACCCAGTTGATGGTCGATTCTATCGTGTGCCATTGACGTGCCTGAGATAAAAGCGTGGATTGGGCGATCGCAATTGAAACTTGATCGACCACCGCTTGCACAATTTGTAGTTCTTGTTTGGAAAACGTTCGCGGTTCGGCGTGATGAGATACCAACAGCCCCCAGAGGCGTTCCTCCGCGTGCTTTTCCTTGACATCGTAATGCACAATCGGTACGACCATTGAAGACTGGACGCCCATTGCCGTGAGATAGGCGGAATGGCAAGGGTCTAAGGGACGATAGTAAATTTCCTCTGTGGTAGCGCCTGACTCGCGTAGAGGTTCGGTTTCCTCCGATGCGTTCAGCTCAGTCCCGGAAGATGCGAAAGCGTTGTCCTGCTGCACTTCACAGATCGGCGATAAACCAATTAGCCCAGAGGTAACATCTACGATGGAACGCAGACGTACTTTAAGGTATAGGTGGCGAGCTTGTTCGGGAATGTCATCAGCGGGGAAGTTTAGCCCTTGAAGAGAGGGAAGCCGATTACCTTGAATTGACTCAGCTATCACCTCTCCACTGCCAGAGTTATGAAACCGATAAACCATTACCCGGTCAGTTCTCAGCAACGCACAGATTTCTGTAACAGTTGTTGTTAAAATTTCTTGCAATTCCAGGGATTGGCGAATCCGGTTAGTGATTCGTCGCAGTAAATCTTCCCGATTGAGTTCTGGCTGTAGCACGGTCTTAGTCTCTATTAGATTTTTTATTCTTGATGCACCCGTCTACAAATGTTTATTAATATGACCTACCTCTAACTATTCTCTAACTAATAAGCCGATCAGAACACTACTAGCAAGATAGAATTTTCTAGTAGTTAAACCGGATGAGCGATTTATACGCTACGCTCCCTGAAGTGGATTACACCCAATAAGATGCAATAAGTACATAAGAAGAAATGAGCGTAAGGATTAGAAAAGATAGGTAGTAGGTGGTAGATGGGGAAATAAGGTAGGTAACTTGTGTCTCGTGTTTTTTATGTTTCTCTTCTCTCTATGATAGTAGCCACTTCTTACGCTAATTTACGTTTAGTTAACTCAATTGTTTAGTATTACCGAGTATTACAAATCTTAAGCTTTGAAAGTTTTGATACTTGTTGACCGAAACTGCATCGAAAGGAAAAGTGACTCTATGAATAGTTGAGATTAGTCTGCTCGTTAGCAAGAATCTACTTCCTTCGATGACGTTGCCGAATTTCTTGGCGAATATTCATGAGAATTTTACCCAGTTGATTTTGACCCGTTTTATCTTGACCGCAGCCCCAGTAGTAATCAATGGGTGAGTCTTCGACAATTAGTTCTTCACCTGTGTTGAGCAAAATTCCTTGAATGTCGGTATGGGTGAGAAACTTTGTAAGGACAGCTTGCCACATGACTTGTGCTTTCACCAGTTCCCAGTCGGAGCGAAGTTTGTGGATGCGATCGCGTCCAATTGTCGCGGCTTCCATCGGCGTCTGGACTTCTCGAATCACTTGGACAAGTACTTCATTCTCTGTGCCGACAAATTTTTGAG
>DATNQT010000637.1:0-2481 GCA_036703885.1 Candidatus Sericytochromatia bacterium | reverse complement strand
TGGCTGATTTACTTCTGGATCGGGATGGCTGATCAAGCGCACAAAACTAAACGGCGCAGTCACAACAGGTTGCACTGGCACTTTCGGCTTTCGCGGTTCCACAGGTTGCTGTCCGTAGCTAGCTGACCCAGTGTAGGCTGGTCGAGTATCTAACACCACTCGTCCAACTCCTAGTTCTTGCAGGAGTGTATTTAGATTACTAGCGAAAGGTTCCTTAAACCAATCAGCATGACGGACTTCTAGCGCTAGAGGGGCTTCACTTTGAGACCAAGCCTTCAGAAAAGCGGCTAGGTCTTCTAGTAAAGCAGGTGGGTAGGTTGGTGGTAGTTGTGCAAAGACTGGACCGAGATGCTTACCTAAGTCCCGCATCTGCTCTAAAAACTTCAAGGCACCAGGAATTGAAGGTTGCAACAAGCCGTTGTGAGTTAGTTGACGCGGCAACTTTGGACACAGTTCAAAACCGGATGACATCTGTGATACCCAATGCGTAATCGTTTCGCGATCAGGCACTGAGTAGAATGTTGTATTGCCTTCAACAATCGGAAAACGCTTGCAATAAAGGTTTAGAAATTCTGCGGTTTTACTTCCTTTTGGATAAAGTTCGCCAACCCAACTTTTATGACCCCAAACAGCACAGCCCATCAAAAAGCTCATGATTGAAATTAGACTTCCTGAAGAACAAAAATGCGATCGCCTTACTTGAAGAATTATTCCATCTGCAATAACCAAAAGCCTGTGTAGGTCATCCCTGACTCATCTGGCTGCACTAATAAAAAGTGCAAACCTCCACTTAGCTGCTTACGTTGCTCATAGGTTTGTGCGGCAGCGGCAACTTCTTTATCCTCAAATGTGGCAACAACCCATCGGTCAACTAATCCAGATTCTAATATCAATCCATCAGGAGTACCAGCAATGTAATTCAATGCTACAGGTTGGACATTCTCAAGCCAACGCGCCAGTTGCATTGATTGTCGTCCGCCATAAATTATTACACCCGGTACTGCGACAGTTGATGCCAAGCCTAGATTTAAGGGTAAGAGAAACTCCGGCATCTGCAAAATTGGAATTGGACGCTCTGCAAACGCTTCCTCGATATTACCCGCAGGGAGTGTGGCAAATCGCCACTGCTCTCCCCAGAGGTTTTCTGGCAGAGGAGTAGGAGGTGGCTTATCGAGTGCAAGAGGGTTATAAGCCTCACCTGTGTAATTATCCTGGTGCTTGTATTCTGACGCCCGTTCCTGTAACCATTGCTTCAAAGCTGGGGTGCGTCGTGTCGCTTCTACCTTAATGCCCAGTTGTTGTCCTGCTGAGGTGAGTAGACTCAAAGACTGGGGTCTAAACACTTGCATGACATCTGCTAACTCACTTAGAGTTGCTGCATTCTGTAACTGAGATACTAGCCAGTCAATATTCACCGATTGCTGAGGGCATAAGCCATCATAGGTAAAGCGGCGTGTTGCGTCACAAATCAACAACTCCCACAGCATCTGCCCATGAGCGTCTCGCAGCGGACGACGATAAAAATCAACTTGCCAAACACCCATTTTGCTCTACCTGTATCTCACCTCAAGCTACCCTTTTAAGGCAGTTCTGGCTCCCACCTCAGGTGGTGTTTATCAAGAAAAGCTCTCGCCAGTAGAACCGCTCTAGACGCACGTAGCAGCTGACAACAATTACTGACATCATTGAGCTAAATGTTTGATTCAAGTTTGTGCGATCGCCCCTTTTCTAACTCGCTGTTTAAATTACCTTTGCTCACCAGTTGGTCGCATATTGGATGGCGCAAGCAACTTTTGCTAGTAATACTAGTAATGCTGGCTATTTTGGGAATCCGCTGGCTGATTCAGCATAAACGTGCAAAACGTTGGTTAAGGAATCCAAAAGCAATTTTACTGCTGTTCGGTATTGCTATCAGCGTACCGATATTTTTTGCTGTAGCACCTAAAGGACTAGTCGCTTTTCTAGCAACTGATTCTAATGCAACCGCAGAAACCATTGTAGTGCTGGGTCGAGGACGACAATTTGAGAGAGAGCGACTTGATGTTACTGCTGAACTCTGGCAGGCAAAACGAGCGCCGAGGATTTTTATTAGTGGTAAAGGCGATGCTCTCAGCCTAATTTCACAACTAGAAGCAAAAGGCATCCCTAGCGGAGTGCTAGATGGGGAAAATTGCTCTAGAACCACAGCGGAAAATGCCATTTTCACCGCAGCAATCTTAAAAGCACGAGGAATGCAGCGAATTATATTGGTTACTGATGAGCCACATATGTTGCGATCGCTGCTTGTATTCCGTGCTTTTGGTTTTGCGATCATTCCCCATACAGCCGCAGTTCCCTCTGGTTTAGGCTTTAAGGGTGAAACCTTTCTGGCGTTTAGGGAATATATGGGGATAATAGGCTACGGTTTCCAAGGACTATTTTTACCGCAGCATTCAGCCGAATCGCCCGATCCAGCTCTCGTGGATCTAGTACAGAAAGCTG
>DATNQT010000636.1:0-10659 GCA_036703885.1 Candidatus Sericytochromatia bacterium | reverse complement strand
TTTTGGTCATACACAGCAACATTTGACTTTGGGGGCGTAGAAACGAGTGGGTCTTTTCAGTCGCTTTTCCCTATCACGGGACATGGGTATCGACCTGGGTACTGCTAACACTTTAGTATATGTATCCGGTAAAGGCATTGTTCTTCAAGAGCCTTCCGTTGTCGCCATGGACCAAGACTTAAAGATTCCGCTAGCCGTGGGTGAGGATGCAAAAAAAATGTTGGGCAGAACCCCAGGTAATGTGGTTGCCCTTCGTCCCCTCCGCGATGGCGTGATTGCTGACTTCGATACCGCCGAACTAATGCTTAAGCATTTTATCCGACGGGTACATGAAGGCAGAACTTTAGTCTCACCACGGATTGTCATTGGCATTCCTAGTGGTGTTACAGGCGTCGAACGACGGGCAGTAATGGAAGCGGCATCTCAAGCGGGTGCAAGAGATGTCTACTTAATTGATGAGCCAGTGGCGGCGGCAATTGGAGCTGGACTCCCAGTTGCAGAGCCAACGGGCAACATGATCATTGATATCGGTGGTGGCACAACCGAAGTGGCTGTGCTCAGTTTGCAGGGAACGGTGCTTAGTGAATCCGTGCGCGTTGCCGGAGATGAACTAAGTGAATCAATTACCCACTACATGAAAAAAGTCCATAACTTAGTGATTGGGGAACGCACCGCTGAAGAAATCAAAATTCAGATTGGTTCAGCCTATCCAACTCACCATGATGATGATGCAAATTTAGAAGTAAGGGGCTTGCACCTACTCTCTGGTCTGCCCCGCACCGTTACGATCAAAGGACCGGAAATCCGCGAAAGTATGTCGGAACCGCTTTCAGTGATTGTGGACGCGGTTAAGCGCACCCTAGAGCGGACTCCTCCAGAACTAGCAGCGGATATCATTGACCGAGGCATTATGCTGGCGGGTGGGGGCGCTTTATTAAGAGGGTTGGATACGCTCATTAGTCATGAAACCGGGATCGTAACCCATGTGGCAGCTGACCCTTTAAGCTGCGTAGTCTTAGGAACTGGTCGAGTTCTGGAGAATTTCAAACAATTAGAGCGGGTATTCAGTGGACGTTCTCGTCATATCTAGTCGTTAACTAGCACGTATTAGCATTGAGGAGTTTTGTTTTTAACCACATGATTTGTCTACCCGCACTTTTGGAACTCATCGTCAGCCAAAAGCTGATTTTTCCTAGATAAGCTATGTTTATACTACGTCGCTGGTGGGATCGACATGGGATAGCAATTGTGCTGGGGGGAGTAACATTGAGTGCTGCCTGGTTGATTCGCCAAACTCAAGGGGCAGCACTCTTTGAGACTTACCAATTGATGACCCGTCCCTTTCAGTTGGGTCCTACCCCAGAGGAGCGCCTCACTGATGCACGAGTACGAGAATTGCAACAGCGGTTAGTCGAACTCGAAAGTCAAAATGAGAAGCTAAAAGAGCTACTAAATTATGCTAAAACCCAGAAAGTGCAAGGAACTGCTGCTCCGATTGTAGGACGTAGTGCTGACCACTGGTGGCAACAAGTAACCCTGGGTCGCGGCAGTCAGAATGGCATCAAGGTCGGCTATCTGGTGATGGGAGCTGGTGGGCTAGTAGGTCGGGTTGTTAGTGTGACACCAAATAGCAGTCGTGTCTTGCTAATCAGCGATGCTACTAGTCGAGTAGGTGCAGCGATTAGCCGCAGTCGCAGTATGGGTTTTATGCGGGGACAAGGGTCTAATCGTGCGGTTTTACAGTTTTTTGATAAAGTGCCGGATGTCCGTCGTGGTGATGTTGTCTCAACCTCACCGGTAAGCCAACTTTTTCCGCCCGGTTTGCCGCTAGGTCGTGTTGAGTCTGTAAATCTTGATAAAAGTCCAGCACCAGAAGCCGTCATTGAGCTGACAGCACCGATTACTAATCTAGAGTGGGTAATTGTTTATCCTGAATAAACAATCTGTTAGTCATTAGTTTGTGTGCTAATGACTAGTGATTAATGGTCAATAACCAATGAACAACGTTTCTCAGTTTTCGCCTTGGGCTCGTCAAATTATCAATTGGGTAGTCACCGTTGGTTCGGTTCTGGTCTGTTTGATGATCTTACCAACACGTTTACCGGGGATGGAGTTACTGGGAATTGCGCCAAATTGGCTGTTAATTTGGGTTGTTGCTTGGAGTCTCAAGCGTACAGCCTTTCAGGGGGCGTTAGCCGGGTTGGCACTAGGCTTGATTCAAGACGGCATGACTTCTCCCGACCCTTCCCACGTTTTGAGCCTTGCCTTAGTGGGATTTCTAACGGGTCGAATTCAAAAGCAGCGATATATTCAGGAAGATTTTATTTCGGTAGCATTAATTGTTTTTGGTATGGCGGTTGTTGGGGAGACTGTTACTGCGATTCAGTATAGTTTTATAGGCGGTCGCAATCTAACAGAAATATGGACTGATCACCAGCGTATCGCTCTCTCTTCAGCAATTCTCAGTAGTCTCTGGGCACCTGTAGTTTATTACCCACTAAATCGGTGGTGGGAGCAGATAAATTTAATCGACCAAACTAATCTTAAATAAACTATTCTTACTTGCCTTTTGTTTAGTCTTAGTTTCTACTAGCTGTAGAATCTTTACTTTCAAAAGGCTTTAGTCTTATCTATCACATAATGAGCAGCTGCAAGCAAGTCACTATGGATGCGAGTTGGCTGGAATTGCTGGAGGTAAAAGTGAGAGCGGATGCCGCAAGTAACAGCGATAGTCGGAATCGAAAGCGCTTGCCCTGCCAAAAGGTCAGCTTCTGTATCGCCCACCATCCAGGCTGATAGAGGACGCCCTGCCAATTGAGATTGTTCAGCGATCGCTTTTTCTAGCAGTTGCGTTTTCAACTCAGCTTGGTTTTGGTAAGCCGCATTGCGATCGCTAGTTCCATAAATACCGCTAAAAAGACGAGTCAAACCATAATTTCTCAATATCTGAGTAGCTTGTGACTGACAGCGCAACGTCACTAGCACCAGCCGGACACCCTGAGAATGCAGCAACGCCAATGCCCAACTAACTCCCGGTTGGAGTTTATCTTGCCCCAATAAAGCAGGCTGATTCACAATCTCGACCACGCGCCCTAGAAAAAAGTCGATTTGCTCCCCATGTAAACCCGAACGCATGGCAATTTCTACATCGGGAACGCGGTCTTGCTTCATTTGCCAGAACTGCTCTTTTTTGAGCCTCTGGATTGGTAGATTAATGTCTTGGGCTTGGTAGGAAACTTGAGTTTCAGCTAGTGCTAGCTTGTAGGTAGTGTAATAGCGATTAGAAACATCAACGATAGGGCCATCAAAGTCACAAAAAACTGTCAGCTGTTGTGAGGAGGAGGCAGTGTTTTGACGCTGATAACACCGAGGTGGTTGCAAGTCCGAGGTAGCAACGCCGATCATAAATCTTTACTTAGCTGGGCTTTTTGAAACGCTTCTTTACACATTAGCAGTTTCAAAGTAAATTTTAATGCAGTTTATTCAATACTTAGCATCGTGTTTAATTATTCTTGCCCAGATGCGTTGCACATTCCGGGCAAGAATAACAGAGTCATTCCCATTCACCCTCTCAAGTTGTCTTAATATTTCTCTGAGTAGATGATTATCAGTCCCCATCTTATTATTGGGGATACAACAACTATGGATGTATATGTAGGCAGCCATGAGCTACTGTATCAATCCTAGCTGCCCTCAGCCCAACGATCCAGCTAACGTCAATCATTGTATTTGTCGGCATTGTGGTTCAGAGCTGTTACTACAAGGGCACTATCAGGTAATGCGCGTGCTGAGTGACAACAGCGGCTTCGGCAAGGTTTATGAAGCTTATAAAGGGGCAATACCCAAAATCCTGAAAGTTCTCAAACCAAAGCATAACGGAAATTCTAGGGTCGTCGAGCTATTTCAGCAAGAAGCGGCTGTATTGAGTCAGCTAAACCATCCTGGTATCCCCAGAGTTCAGCCTGATGGGTACTTTCAATTTTTCCCCAGAAATGATACCGAGCCATTGCATTGCATTGTCATGGAAAAAATTGATGGTCTCGATTTAAAGCAGTGGATGAAGCAACAGGGCAATCATCCAATCTCAGAGAAACAAGCGATCAACTGGTTAAAACAACTGGCAAATATTTTACATCTAGTTCATCAAAAAAACTATTTTCACCGCGATATTAAACCTGCCAATATAATGATTCGCTCTACGGGTCAACTCGTGTTGATTGACTTTGGCACAGCCAGAGAGTTGACATATACTTACCTAGCGGAAATCGGTGCTGGAGGAGGTGTTACAAAAATTAGTTCTGTTGGATACACCCCTCCAGAACAAGAAAAAGGTCATGCCGTACCTCAATCAGATTTTTATGCCTTAGGGCGTACTTTCGTGTATTTACTCACTGGCAAGCAAGCGACAGATCAAGCGATTTACGAACCCTTAACTGACCAATGCAAGTGGCGAAATCATGCGCCTCATATCTCCCCTCAGTTAGCAGATTTTATTGATAAGTTAATGGCATCTACCGCAGCAGCTCGCCATAAAAATACTCAAGAAATTTTAGAGGAGTTAGATGCTATTGTCCGAGGATTAAGTCAGCCTATGTCAACAGATAATCTTAGTAATCAACCATTAGATAAATCCTCTAATTTTATATCAAATACTTTAGTAAAAACTGAACTATTTAAAAAAAAGTGGCTGCTTACAGGAGTAGTTGCTTTAGTTGTGGGAGTAGGAGGATATGGAACTTGGCAAGTTTATCAACAATCCCTACCCAATGTTACTATCTCTGACACGATCACAGTAGCCCAAACCCTTATAGGTCATTCTAGTTTTATTAACCACCTTGTCATTAGCCCGGATGGACAAACTCTGGTAAGTGCCAGTGCTGATAAGACTATCAAACTTTGGAATACCGCTACTGGGCAAGAAATTCGCACTCTCAAGGGACATTCCAGTTTTGTTAACTACCTCGTCATTAGCCCGGATGGACAAACTTTAGTCAGTGCAAGTGCTGATAAGACTATCAAGCTTTGGAATATGGCTACTGGACAAGAAATTCGCACTCTCAAGGGACATTCAAACTATGTTAATTATCTAGCTATCAGTCGAGATGGGCAGATATTAGTAAGCTCTAGTGCTGACAAAACTATCAAGATTTGGAATATGGCTACCGCACAAGAAATTCGCACTCTCAGGGGATATCCTACATATATTGACTACTTCGTCATTAGTTCGGATTGGCAGACTATTGCTACTGGAAGTGCTAACAAGATTATCAAAGTCTGGAATCTGGCGACTGGAAAAGAAACACATACCCTGACAGGGCATTCTAATAAAATTAATTATTTAGCGACTAGCCCAGATGGAGAAACATTAGCGAGTGCTAGTGCTGACAAAACCATCAAAATTTGGAATTTTAATACGGGAAAAGAAATTAGTACCCTAATAGGGCATACTAGCTTTGTTAACTACATTGCGATTAGTCCAGATGGGCAAATATTAGTGAGTGCAAGTGCCGACAAAACCATCAAGGTTTGGGATCTGGCTACAGCGAAAGAAATTCACACTCTCACGGGACATACTAGTTTTGTTGAGTCCCTGGTCATTAGCTCGGATGGAGAAACATTAGTGAGTGCTGGTGCTGACAAAACCATCAGAATTTGGAATCTGCCTACAGGGAAAGAAATTCACACTCTCACGGGACATTCTAAGCCTATCGATCGCTTCGCTATTAGCCCGGATGGACGAGCGATCGCAACAGGCAGTGGTGACAGTAAAATCTCAATTTGGCAGCTACCAAAGTAGTAGAGCGTCAAGGTAGATTTGAGGGGTTAAATGTTAAGATACTTCTCCCTTGTCCTCCTTGCTCGTCTAGTATGGTACAGGTTGAAGCCTGCTGGAAGCACTACCCTATAGTCGGACGCAACCGTTTGTGAGCATTTAATCCCTGAGTGGGATTGAATTGAAGAGTAGCGACAATAAAAGTTTGGGAATGGCAAGTACATCCAACGTTCAGGTAACAATCGCCCCTAAGGGTTCGGATTTAGATGTCACTATTGACTTGAGCAATGCAGAACCCGATCTAGCTCAAGAGGAACTAGAAGCCTTAACACAACGTCTTTTTCAACAAATGGGCGGCTTGGATGAAGTCGAGCAAGTCAATCGCATACCAGAGCCAAATCCACCAGAAGGAAGCAAGCCTTTAAGTGCAGCATTTCTTGTTGGACTGCTCACAGCTGAGGTCAATGCACAAAATATAAAGGCACTGCTACAGTTTATCTGGGAGCGCCTGTCTGGAAAGCCGATTGAGCTGAAAGTAGAAGCTAACGGCAAAAAACTTGAGGTCAAAGCCTACTCTCAGCAAGAGTTATCAGCCGCCATTGAGGCAGCACAGAACTTTTTAGCATCAAATTAGGACATTGTAGATGGTTAAAGTGGCACTGCTGATCGGGGTCAGCCAGTATGGCGCTGGATTTAACCAGCTTCCTGCTGCTGCAAAAGATGTGGAGGCAATGCAGCGGGTGTTGCAGCATCCAGATATGGGAGATTTTGATAAGGTACAGTCGCTCATCGATCCAGATCCCCAGGAGATGGGAACCGCGATCGAGAATTTATTTGGTGATGGCAGTAGGGATGACCTCGTAGTGCTATTTTTTTCCGGTCACGGTATTAAGGATGAGAGTGGCAATCTTTACTTAGCAACTCGCACCACTCGTAAAAACGCTCGCGGCGGCTTAATTCGGTCAACTGCGATCGCTGCCCGATTTGTGCAAGAAATTATGAGAGATAGCCGCGCTAAACGACAAGTAGTAATTCTCGACTGTTGCTTTAGTGGGGCGTTTGGCGAAGGCTTGTTGGCTAAAGATGATAGTTCTGTGGATGTGAGAAAACAACTCGGTGGTGAAGGGCGAGTTGTCCTCACGTCTTCAACGTCCACCCAGTATTCTTTTGAACAGCAAGGAGCAGACCTTTCAATTTATACCCGTTACTTAGTTGAGGGCATTGAGACGGGGGCAGCAGATTTAGATGAGGATGAGGTAATTTCGGTCGATGAGTTGCACGAGTACGCCAATATAAAAGTTCAAAAAGCGTCTCCAGCAATGAAACCGGAAATTTATACCGTCAAAGAAGGGTACAAAATTATCATCGCGAAAGTACCGATTGGCGACCCGAAGCTGAAGTATCGCAAAGAAGTAGAGCGTTATGTTCATGGTGGCAGGATTTCTCCAGTAGGACGCAGAATATTAAACGCCAGACGAGACGGTTTGGGACTGCTACCTGAGGATGCGGCAACAATTGAAGCTGAGGTTCTCAAGCCTTACCGAGAGTACAAGAAAAAGCTACAAGAATACGAGCAGGCTCTAATTGAAGCCATTCAGCACGAATATCCCCTGAGTGATTACACTCGCGCTGAGTTACAGGACTTACAGCATGTTTTGAGTCTCAGAGATGAAGATATCGCACCGATTGAAATGCGAATTACTTCAGCCTTAGCATTTGCTCCTACCAATCGAGATTTCCCTCCAACTCAGTCTAGTGCTGTTGAGTCTGAGAAAAGGGTAGAAGGTTCAACGAACGAGCTTGTTTCTGAACAGGGAGTAGACTACACCTTACTGGAGGATTTACTGGCAGCAGGGGAATGGCAACAAGCCGATCGCGAAACCGAAACCGTAATGATTAAGGCATCCGGTCGAGAAGAAGATGGTTGGCTTAGTGAAGAAGACTTGGCAGAATTTCCCTGTGAAGACCTGCGTATTATTGACCAACTTTGGATAAAGTACAGCAACGGACACTTCGGCTTTAGTGTTCAGAAGCGTATTTGGGAGAGTATTGAAGGTACGAATAAGAATGAAGATGTAGAGATTTGGAAAAAATTTGGCGACAAGGTTGGTTGGCGCGTGAATGACTCCTGGGTTGGCTATCGGAACCTAACCTTCTCTATCGATGCTCCAGAAGGACACCTCCCAGAGTGGGTATTTGTCAGTGGGTTTGTTGGAGGTGGCTTCTTTGGGAGCGGTCTATTTTCTCGCGTCGAGAGTTGTGAGCAATAACTTAAACTTATCTAAGTTTCAGCAATCTCAAGATTCTCCTCAGCATTTTCCAGCCAAAAGCCAAAAATTGCTTAACAGTCCTGAAAAAACTTTGTAGAGGTGAAATTTGACTTACGCTTGGACGAACCTCTTGGGCAACACTAGGGAAAGATATCCCGACAATTTCATAAAGCGGGTATTCGCCACTTTTGCCAGGAAGTTGCACGCTAAAGGATTGGTTGACAATAACTTGCTCTCTCACCTGTGCATAAACGGATTCGGAAATCAAAAGATTAGTGCCAACAAGCTTATTTGCTGATTCAATCCGGGAGGCTAAGTTGACAGCATCACCAATAGCCGTTACTCGTTTATTATCCGAGGCTCCAACTTCACCAATAACCACGCTTCCGTAGTGGATGCCAATCCCAATTTGCAGACGTTGCTGGTACAACGTTTCTAAGTGAGGATTAAATTCTTCCATCGCCTCAAGCATCTCAACTGCTGCCCTTACAGCTTGTTCAGCCGCTTGTTCGGAGTTTTTTACCCCGAAAAGTGCCATCAGCCCATCACCCATGTAATTATTAATCATGCCATCGTGGCGGCTGATGACCCGCCCCATCTTCCGAAAGTAGCGATTTAGAACATAGATGACATCATAGGGCAGCACTTTTTCCGAAAACGAGGTAAATCCACGTATATCAGCAAAGAGGATTGCTATATACTTTTCTTGATCGATGGTGTTGGGAACAACTTTCCCCTTCATTTCATCGTTGATGATTTCCAGATCTTCTGAATCAATCGCTAATCGGCGTACAGTCACATCATCAAAGACTTGCGTCTGACAAGCTAGCCGAATCGCTGGATTGAAGTGTAATTGTTCACTAATTGCTTTTTCTGCTGAACTACGTTCACCACAGTTTTCTAAACCCTCAACGACTAGCACACGGCAGGTAGAACAGCGTCCTAGTCCCCCACAGACATGAGTATGGGGAATTTTAAAGTGTAAAGAAGCCTCAAGGATGAATTCGCCTTCATCAACCTCGATGCGTTTTTCATCAGGCAGGTAGTAGATATGTGGCATACTCAGCCGCCAGTAGATATTAGTTACTTTCTATCAACTCAATACTGTATCCGGAAGCGTAGAATGCTCTGCCTGAATAAAGTTAGCGCTTTGTAGAACGGATTTGGAGTTGAGCGCTTGATAACACAAGTATCGCATTGACAAGAGTGCGATCGCATCACCAATCAGGACATTAAACAACCACTCTGCACTCTCAAAGAGCGTTCTGGTTTAGTTAAGTCTCTTGTATTAAGTATTGATGAGCAGACTCTTACAAGTAGTCATGACAAGACAATCAAGATTTAGTGTCAACAATCTGAGTACGCTTACGAAAACTAAAATTAAATTAATTCAGACTCTTCAAAAACCTGTCTTGTTGTTAATTCTAAACCAGGAAGTAAGCTATCAACAATTTGCATATTTTTCGTATAAACTTTGCTTGAACCATCAGGCAAGAATACCCTAATACTAATAGATTCAGGGTCTACAACCCAAACTCGTGAAACACCCGCCGCAAAATAATCTTTTGCCTTATCTTCAAATTCCTTCATGGTCTGGTCTGGAGAGATAATCTCTATTACCAGTTCAGGAAGTGCAGGGCAAGCTTCATTTCGCTTCCAGCTTTTGGGTAGACGTTCATAGGAAATATACGTCAAATCAGGTAAAGGTGCCCAATCTTTACCCTGACGCTTTAAGAGAATAGCCCACTCTGGAACAACTCTACCTTTTCCCTTGCACCAGGAACGGATGAGTAATCCTAAAGCTAGCTGTAAAGTTGAATGGAAATATTTTGGAGACACTTTGGGAATGGCTTGCCCATCGACGAACTCATAGTTTACCTCCTCTTCTGGAAGTGCCAGAAATTCTTCTAAGGTGAGTTGGGTTCCTGTGTTAACCATGAGCTATACAACTGGGTGGCTGACACACTTATCTTACTTCGCCTGTCATCCTCAGATTTCGGTGGCGGCAATAACGAGGAGTATATCGTAGTTGAGCGTTCTCGCGCCGGGAAGCAACTGGAGAGAGTACTCAGCACTCAGTTCACAGTGAGCTTGCCGAACTGCACTTTGCTATAAATGCGCGATTGTTTCTGATCGAGTAACTTAACAGGTGTATGAGATTAGTGTCCTGTGTTTCACCCGATCAATTCTCAAAGACTTTGGCACTCTTGAATTAACATAAATGGCAAGCGGATTTATATTCGCATTTTATTCAACCATTTATATATGGGGAATTGCTCACAGGGTAGCAGCATTGTGAGGTTGTGGGTTTGAACCCCTACTACCGTTTATGTCGAGAAGAAAAAAGACCTTTGCCTGCGGTCATAAGGGGTATGGTCAAACCTGCCACCGATGCGATCAGAAAAACAAAGCGCTAGAAGACAAGAGACAGCAAAAACAGCAATGGGAGTCTACCTTTGCAGCAGACCCCATCGATCTAAAAAATCTTCCTGCTCATGTGGTAGTCAAAGCCCGCACAATCATTGCTGGCTTACAAACTCAAAAGGATTATAGAGAATTTGGTGGAAAGCGGCTGCGTCACAACCGTTGGATCGTCAGCATTCCCGTTACCCGCAA
>DATNQT010000635.1:0-5979 GCA_036703885.1 Candidatus Sericytochromatia bacterium | reverse complement strand
ACTCCACCCGCGCCACGGGGACCATAACCCAACTCCGGGGGAATAATTAGCTGGCGACGACCGCCAACTTTCATCGTACTGAGTCCTTCGTCCCAACCTTTGATCACCTGTCCAACACCTAGTTTGAAGGAAAAGGGGCTGTTGCGATCGCGGGAACTATCAAACTTAGTACCATTCTCCAAAGTCCCAGTGTAGTGAACTACAACAGTTTGACCCTGTTGAGGCGTCGCCCCAGTTCCCTCCTTAATTTCCTTGTACTTCAAACCAGAGGGCGTCGTTACCGTGTCCGACCCCGCTGCCTGTTCATCTGAATTCATTGCAATAAGCTTTGTATCGTTAACAACTGGGTTCCCGCTTGTTGGTTGTGCCACTACGGCGGGTTGAGTTTTGGTTACATCAGCGATAGCCGAGTTGTTACCCGTAGTAAATTGAGCTACAACCAACAGCAACCCACAAGCCACTATAACTCCTAAGCTGATTAGAATTTCTCTCAAAATCTATCCTCCGATTCAATTTTCCTTACGCCAGAGCTTATTTTCCAGATCGCGCACTTGACGTTCTAAGCGATCGATGCGCCCTCGCAATTCGTCCATTTCGGATTGCCGAGGAACGCCTAGATCTTGCAGCATATGACGCATCTGCCGTTCCATCTGCACCTCAAAATTTCCTTGCTCTGACTTAAGCTGCTGCATCATATCATCGAC
The DNA here is from genome assembly GCA_036703885.1 of Candidatus Sericytochromatia bacterium. Classification (GTDB taxonomy): domain Bacteria; phylum Cyanobacteriota; class Cyanobacteriia; order Cyanobacteriales; family Coleofasciculaceae; genus CADCTM01. Next base: position 5,275 of record DATNQT010000635.1, on the reverse strand, counting down.
AAACCCTTTGGCTTGCTCAGGGTTAATTTTGCCATCTTTTACCCATTCATCACTAACCTCTCGCAGTTTTTCTGCGACGATTGAGGTTGTGCCAACCCCAACCATTAATAACTGCTTGAGCCAGTTGTTATTATTATCCATGCTCTCTCCGTACCACTCAGCGCTTAATTGGGCAGCTTTTCGTAGACCGTTCCCACGGGGATTTAAAACCTGATATTATTTTCAGCCTACAATTCTATTTTGTGATATATTCACTCCACCTACTTTAAACCTAGGTTATATAGATCGTGACACAATAAATAAATGTTCCTTTTCAGGTCTCTACTAGCTTTAAGCAGCAATTAGTCAACATGGTGATTGAGTGGCTCAGAATAAGAGTCTCTCCCGAACTCCGGGAAAAGTTTATTCAAAAAGATGCTGAAATCTGGACAGCGAAGCTTGCTAGCTATCCTGGATTCTTAAGTAAAGAAGTTTGGATCGATCCAAAAACACCCGCAGAGCTTATCCTGATGATTCGTTGGGCAAGCCTTGAAGCGTGGAAAGCGATTCCTCCAGAGCAACTAAAACAAACCGAACAGCAGTTCAATCAAGCTTTTGGCAACGAACATCAAATTATTGAGGCGGGTGAGTATCAAGTCCGAAAATTTCCTTTAGGGTCAAGCTAGAACCAAACAGCTTTTTGTGTGTCTAGGATAGACTACAGGATGCTTGTCACTCATGAGAACGACTATCAATGATAAATTGTCCTCGTTGCGATCGCTCCGTCAGTAGCAAGGCTGTTACTTGTCCTCATTGCGGAACAGTTCTCAAAGCTTTTGGTCATCCAGGTATTACCTTGCACCGTGCGGCGGGAGACAGGCCCTTGTGTGACAGCTGTACCTATCACGCTGATGATACTTGTACCTTTCCCCAACGCCCCTACGCCAAGGAGTGTACTCTCTACAACGATCACTCTCAGCCTCAAGTAGACCCCGACTCGCTCTATGCTAGCCGCCGCAGTTTAGGGTCATCAATCAGGCTTTGGTGTCAGCGCTACCCAGGTTTGCTAGGCTTACTGGGTTTGGGAGTGGTGAGTGTCTTACTTGCTCTAATTGCCGCCTCTAAATAAGTTCAAAGTAAACTCGCTGCTGCTGAACTGGTTTGGGTTGTCGATGGTGTGTCTACTGATATCAGCTGATCAACGACTGTTTTTTTTTCGACAAATACATTTAAATCAAACCAGAAAGTAGTACCTACACCGACTTCGCTGACCAAGTGTACTCGGCTGTGATGTTTTTCTTCCATGATTTTTTTGACAATCGAAAGACCCAGCCCCGTTCCTTCGAGGGTATGAACCCGATTTTCTACACGGAAAAATCGGTCAAAAATTGCTTCTTGGTCTTCTGCATCAATGCCAATTCCTGTATCGGAGATTTCAATTCGCACTCTTCCCGTCTCGTCGTGATCATGGAGGGTTTGCTCTAGCAGATAGGCGCGAATCGCTACTCGTCCACCGGGTTCAGTAAATTTCAGGGAGTTGCCCACCAGGTTAATCAGAACTTGGAGCAACAGATCGTAGTGACCCAAGACGGGTGGCAAGTTAGGTTCAATGTCCTGAATTAGTTCAATGCCTTTGTCACGGGCAGTTAGCTGATAGGTTCGCAACGTCTGCTCGACAGGTTGAGCGATGTCTACGGGTTCAAAGTGATAAATTCGACAGGAGGATTCAAGTCGCGATAAATCTAGGACATCGTTAACCAGACGAGTGAGGCGATCGGTTTCGTGATTAGCGGTTTCGAGAAACTCTTTACGCTCTGTTTCACTCAGGTCTTCCCCGTATTCGTGGAGAGTTTCGATAAATGATTTGATGTTAAATAGAGGCGTCCTCAGTTCGTGAGAGACATTGCTGATAAAGTTACTCTTCGCCTCGTTCAGCTCCACCTCGCGGGTGATATCTTGCACGGTCATCGCAACTCCCTTAACGCTCTCGCGGTAGTGGTCGAGAACCCTAGTTAGGAGAATGCGAACAGTACGGGGATTTGGTTCGGTAAGGGTAATTCGGAACTCTTCGCCTTCGCGATCGCTGTTTGTCAGTAGTGCTGATTCCTCAACCGCCTTTGACGCCTCGAAAGTGGGTTCCGCCTGTGCAGAATGTTGCCGTTCCTGCTCCGTGGCTGGACTCTTAGTGGCAATTTGATACAGCGGGCGCGTTAGTTCCCTCGTCACTGAGGAAGGCAGATGATGTAGGACGTTCTTGCCAACAACGTCAGTGTTTTCCCAACCGAAAAGACGCCGTGCTGTTGGATTGACCAACATCACTTGGAAATTGGTATCGATTAGCACAGCACCATCGGCAATTGTGGAAACTAAAGTTTCTAGCTTGGCTTTTTCAGCGGTCAACTCCTCAATATTTTGCTCTTCGTAGCGTTCCAGCCGTTCGGCCATGTCATTGAAGCTGACGATTAGTTCGCCTAGTTCTCCCCCTAAGGGCAAGTCAATTCGCTGCTTGAAATTACCCGTCGCGATATTTTTGACACCTCTGAGGAGTTCTTTAATCGGTTTGGTAATGGCTAGAGCGTTAAATACCGCCCCTAAAATCACCATGACCCAGATTGAGATAAAGACTGCGATCGTTACATCCCGCGTCAAATTGGAGGAAGCAACAACCGTAGGATTTGGATTAATCCCGATCGCCAAAACGCCTAGATACTTGCCGTCATGCATCAGGGGGACAAAAACATCCGTCACTTCTCCATCCGGCGTCAGGTGTTGCCGAACCATCGGCACCTCGGAGTTTTTGGCGTAGTTTTCTGGTAACTCGATCCGACGCTGAATGGTGAGAGAGTTTTGCACCTCAGATTCCGAAAACGGAATCCCCAAGAATATTTCACCATCCTCGTCGGCGTAGAGCATATAGCGGACGCTGGAGGTGCTGCTATAGAAGCGGTGGGAAAAGCGAGCTACCTCCGTCAAATCGTTTTCTGCAATCTGAGGTGCAACATTGGTTGCCAGCAAGATACCCAGGTCGCGACCAAAACGAGTATCGTTCATTCTCGCGTCCTGTTGAATCGTGTTCACCGCCCAGAAGGTCAAGCCACTCATGATTAAGGAGACGGCTAACGTTGCCGCCGCCATCAACCGGGTTTGGAGTGTAAACTCCGACCACCAATGTGCAATAACTTCTCGAATGGTTTTTAACAAAGCCAAAAGCGTCGGTTTACGATCGTCAACAGGGAAAACTACAACAGTTTTCTAAGAAGTAGAAGCTCTTGTCAAGCTAAATCTACTTTTTAGAAGTGTTTCCCAATTATAAATATATACGCTCTACCGGAAGCTGATGTTTTAAGGAGAACTTGAAGAAGGGTGAGTCAATAGGAAAGGCACAGGGCAGAGGGTTTATTTTTTTTCCCAATTGCCCCTTTAGTTTCTGGTGACCCGATGACCGATATCTCTGCGGTAGTACATCCCCTCAAACTGAATGCAATCTATAGCTGCATAAGCCTTGGCGATCGCCTCCTCAAAAGTCTCTCCTGTCGCCGTAACATTGAGGACACGACCGCCTTCTGTCACTAGCTGTTGATGTTTGAGCTGAACTCCTGCACAGAAAACCGTAGCTCCCAGTTCCTCGGCTTGCTCGATCCCCGTAATGATCTGACCCTTGTGGTGAGCACCTGGATAGCCTTCGGCGGCGGCGACGACACTGACAGCCACTCCTGGTTTCCAATCGAGCGCTGGGAATTGTTCCAGTCGCTGTTGGGTACAAGCCAACAGTAGGTCTTCTAGAGGAGTTTCCAGTAAAGGCAGGATTGCTTGTGTTTCGGGATCGCCAAAGCGGCAATTAAATTCTAGAACCGTCGGATCACCTTGAGGGGTAATCATTAATCCCGCGTAGAGGATACCGCGATAATTGATACCTCGTTGCCGTAAAGCGTTAACTGTAGGCTGGAGAATTTCTTTCTCAATGCGTTCCATCAAAGCCGGAGTCACGATGGGTGCTGGGGCATAAGCTCCCATACCCCCTGTATTTTCTCCCGTATCGCCTTCCCCAATCCGCTTGTGATCTTGAGCAGGTAACAAAGGGCGAACCCTCACCCCATCTGTCAGAGCCAAAATAGAAACTTCTTGACCCGTCACGCACTCTTCAATCACCACGGTACTAAAGCCATTGTGGAAGAGTGATTCAACGGCGGCTTGGGCCTCCTCAAGGGTGGCAGCAACCGTAACCCCTTTACCTGCTGCCAAGCCATCGGCTTTCACAACAATTGGGGCAACTTGAGTTTTTAGATAAGCGATCGCTGCCTCAACATCTGTAAAAACCTCAAAGCAAGGCGTTGGAATACCAGCAGACTTCATTAAAGTCTTAGCCCAGTGCTTACTCGCCTCGATTTGCGCCCCTTCTTTGGTTGGACCAAAAACCATTAGACCTTCGTGTTGCAGATAGTCTGTAATTCCCAAAGCAAGTGGGAGTTCGGGTCCAACAACGACTAAGGAGACATTTTGAACCAAAGCAAACCGAGCCATTCCCTCAAAATCATCAACTCGTAAGGGAAGATTCTGGCAGCGCGACAGAGTAGCTGTGCCACCATTACCAGGAATGCATATCACCTGCCGAATGCGTTGAGATTGCAGGAGTTTCCAGGTGAGGGCGTGTTCCCGCCCCCCATTGCCAACTACCAAAACCTTCACGTTAGCCTTGCGCTCCAGAAGAATTGAACTTTTCGATAATCACTGTCTATTTATAGTCGGGAGGGTTACCTCTCGCAGCAGACTAGTAAAAACCTGCTGCGGTCTGTTCTTTCGTAACGAATTTACTCCGCAGAAGGTATAACTCTAAAGTTTTAGCTTTATGAGTCAAGCAAATGCCCTACATTATGCCATGGGATTACCCAGAAGAATTTAGGAATCATATCAAGTCTGGCTAATTATGGCTATTGGGTCGAGCATTTTGTTTTTTTAGTGAAGAAGATGGGAAGGTAGCGGCATAGAGCGATTGGATTCCCTAGCCCCTCTCACTGCTAGCAACTTTTTGCTGCTGATAAAGCTCTTTAAACTGGCGCTGTTGTTTATTGTGATCCACAATTGGGGCGGGATAGCCGCAGGCATCCAGCTCTTGGGCAGGGATTTTGCCAGTAACCAGATATTCTGAATCAACAGAGCGCAGTTCCGGGAGCCATTCTCGGATATATTCGCCTTCCGGGTCAAATTTCTTGGCTTGACTGGCTGGGTTGAAAATCCGCACGGGTTTGGGGTCCATGCCACTGGAGGCACTCCACTGCCAACCGCCGTTATTGGCAGA
>DATNQT010000634.1:0-8473 GCA_036703885.1 Candidatus Sericytochromatia bacterium | reverse complement strand
ACTCACGTACATTCAATGGAAGCTTTTCAACGATATGCCCACACTGGGAACAAGTTTTAGAGCCAGGGAACCATCGGTCAAGCTGAACAAAGTTTCTGCCGTACCAGAGAGCTTTATAGGCAAGTTGTCTTGTCAGTTCTCCCCATCCGGCATCGCTGATGGCTTTAGCCAGCTTGGGATTCTTGACCATGTTCTTTACTGCCAACGACTCCGCGACGAGGGTTTGGTTCTCACGCACCAATCGCGTTGTCAGCTTGTGCAGGAAATCCTTACGGCTATCTCGAATAGTCGCATGGATTCTAGCTACCTTGATTCCTGCTTTGTCCCGATTGCGAGAGCCTTTCTGTTTACGAGAAAGCTTTTTTTGCGCTCTTTGCAGTTGCTTGTATCGTTTATCCCAGTGCTTAGGGTTAGCAATTTTTTCCCCAGTACTGGTGGTAATCAAGCTGGTGATGCCAGCGTCGATTCCAATAGCTGTTTCAGTTTTTGGCAGTGGCGAAACCGTTTGATCGTCCACCAACAAAGAAACTGTCCATCGTCCAGATGGTTCCAGTTTCACTGTGATAGTGGATGGTTCAGACCCTTTGGGCAACTGTCTCGACCACCGGATCGGCAAGGCTTCTTCGCACTTGGCAAGATAGACTTGTCCGTTCTTATAGCGGAATGCCGATTTGGTAAACTCGGCACTGCCACCCTTGTGTTTCTTCTTGAAGTTGGGGTACTTAGTGTGTCCTGCCCAGAAGTTGGTAAACGCCTTCTGAAGATGGCGCAATCCTTGTTGCAGGGGAACACAGCTCACCTCGTTCAGGAAATAGAGGTTTTCATCCCGTTTCCAAAGAGTCAGCATGGCGCTTGTTTGACCATAGCCAATTCTCTCTTGACGCTGATACCAAGCTTCTGTCCTTGCTGCCAAGGCTCGGTTGTACACCAATCGGACACAACCAAGGGTGCTTCGCAGCAAGGACTCTTGCTCCGGAGTTGGATAAAAACGGTACTTAAAGGCTCTTTCCATGTCTCACATTTTAACATATTGAATGTGAGCAATATCAAGTGTTTGGTAATTAAAAGGGTGTTGAACCCCTTTAATTACCCTCAATGACCCTCCCCGTCCCTGAAGGACGGGGTTTCTCGGAGTTTTTCGATGAGCCATTAGCCTCAATCGAGAGCAGTAGTACTTCTAGGCAAAATTCTTAAGGAGCGCCCCCATGCGAAAACCCCCATTAAGCTGACGCGATAAAGGGGGAATAATCATACTATTTTTATTTTTTGTGTGATGTTCCTAAAGACCAGGATTCTCTTCTTTTTCCACCTTTGGCACAATATCAGGGCGCTCCTTGTTTTCCCAACCAACAGGGCGCTTAGAGTTGTACCAGGCAACTGAGCCGATGGTTACAGCGGCAATAAAACCCACAACATACACAAGGGTAGCAGAAATTGGGAAATGAGGACCTGCTTCTACTGCTACGTCCATCAATAAATGCATAGTTTTGTAAACTCCTTATCGTATTTTGGCTATCGTACCAGAACTTAGAGGAGCGTCTATCACCCTTGAGTTTGATCTGCTATAGCTTGAAAATAGGGTTCAGGGGTCAGGATCTGCGAGCGATCGCTCATGGAGCCTATCTGAAAAATAGGAAGTGGGGAGTAGGGAACATAGATTTTTATCAAGAGGTAGTGGCAATGCCGCCACCTCTTCTATGTAATACACGCTTTATTGAGCAGCGGCTGGTGCGGGTGGCTCTGGGGGAGGTGCTGGGGCAACAGGAGCCGCTTCTGGTGGTGGTTCTGGCGCTTTGCGGGCAGCTGGGGGATCTGGGGGAGCGGCGGCAGGAGCAGGTTCAAACTTCTGTTCCACGGGAGGAGGAGCAGCTGGTTGAGGAGCCTCTGGCGCTGGCTCATAAGTTTCTTGTCTCCTTGAAGAACGTCGAGGTTCTGAGTAGCTAGGTTCTGAGTAGCTAGGTTCTGAGTAGCTGGGTTCCTGTCGGGGTTCTGAATATCTCGGTTCCGAGTATTGAGGTGCTGGCTCTTCTACAGGCTCTCGGCGGCGGTAATAAGATCTTTCCGGTTCCGGTTCAGTGTAACTCTCCTCACTGTACCTACGCTGTCTGGAAGAACGGTATTCTGTTCCGCTATCCTCTGAAGCTCCACTGCCGTAGTCTCTATTGTAGTCACCGTTATCGTAGCTTCTATTGCTTCTAGAGCTACTTTCAGACGTGCTCTCAGAGCGAGAAGGGGCTTTGTCCTCGGCTCGCTTGGGTTTGATGGGCTTGATTTTAATCGTGCCTTTGCGCTTTTCGATGTCCTTGGGGCGTTCTGGGAACGGCTCGGTCTTCATTTTGTCTACGACCTTCACCATGAATTTATGCCAGGTATAGGCGGCTGTGCCACTCCTGCCATTGGTCGGCTTATTGTTGTCATTACCGAGCCAAACCCCCGCTACTACCTGAGGAATGTAACCAACAAACCAGAGGTCGCGAGCCTCATCGGAAGTGCCAGTCTTCCCGGCAACAGGTCGCCCCAGTTGAGCCGCACGACCCGTACCATCAGTGACGACGCTTCGCAGCATCCAGGTCATGATTGCCGCACTTTCTTTGTCAATTGCCCGTTCACCTTTAAAGTTCTCTTCATAAATGACCTTCCCGCGTCGATCGCGAATGCGACGAATACCATGGGGTTTGGTATGAACTCCTTCAGCAGCTAGGGTTCCATAGGCACTGGTCAGCTCTAGCAAATTCACCTCAGATGAGCCTAGCGCTAGGGAGTAGGTAGGATTGAGCTTTGATTCAATACCCATTTTTTGGGCAACATCAACCACTGTGTCCCAGCCGACATCGATTAATGTTTTAACCGCAACAACGTTGAGTGAAGACGTTAAGGCGTCTCGGATATTCATCCAACCTCGGTATTTGTCGTTGTAGTTGTTCGGACTGTAGCCGTCTACCGTAAAAGGCGCGTCCAAGTAACCTCGATTTGGAGAAATCCCGGCTGCCATCGCCGTGCTGTAAACAAATGTCTTAAAGGTAGACCCCGGTTGACGTTGAGCTTGGGTAACGCGATTAAATTGTTGATTGTAAAAATCTTTTCCTCCTACCATTGCCTTGATCTGTCCGGTTCGCGGATCGATCGCCACTAAAGCAGCTTGTTCAAATCCTTCGGAGCGACCATCAAGTTCAACAGCGTCTTTTACCGCTTTTTCAGCAGCGACTTGCCAATCAGCATTTAAAGTAGTTTCAATGGTCAATCCCTTCTCTGCCAGCACTTCTTTGGAGACGTACTTAGGCAGTTCTTGTTGGATATATTCGCTAAAGTAGTTAGCTTTTCGGTTGAGTCGCTTGGGATTGCTACGTTTGGTGTTCAGTGGCGTTGCGATCGCCTCTTGGGCTTGAGCTGCTGTAATAAACCCATTTTCTTGCATCCGCCGCAACACTACATCCCGACGCTCTTTCGCTACTTTGGCGTTAACAAACGGGGAGTAGTCGCTTGGAGCAGCTGGAAGCCCTGCAAGCATAGCCATTTCTGGCAAAGTCAGATCTTTAACAGGTTTACTAAAGTAGACCCATGCTGCATCGGTTACTCCGTAAGCACCTGACCCCAGATAGACTAGGTTCAAGTAACGTTCCAAAATTTTATCTTTTTCGATATCCCGCTCAATTTTTTGCGCCATCCGCATTTCTTTGAGCTTGCGGGTCAGGCTGTGCGCCTGATCGAAGTAGACAATCCGAGCTAGTTGCTGAGTAATTGTGCTACCCCCTTCGACTACACCTCCAGCTTGGAGGTTAGACAGAACAGCACGGGCAATCCCCTGGTAATCTACCCCATGATGTTCTTGAAAGCGTCGATCTTCAGTAGCTAGGTAAGCTTGAATCAGGAGTTTGGGAGCTTCGCGATATTTCACTGTATCGCGGGTAGCAGGCCCGATTTGCTGGATGATCGTGCCATCTGCTGCTTTAATCGTAAGCGTGTCCTTCCGGACAAAGGTCAAGACATCGGCAGTAGAATTAGGAATACTTTTTTCTAATTCGTACCAGCTATAACTGAGAGCGATCGCTCCACCCGTAACGCCTAGTCCTACCCAAAACCAGTACCGATGATGTAGAGGTCTTGGACCTGTAAACGGTTTTATGATAAAGCCGGAAACGGACTTTAATCCATTCAGTGCGATCGCCGCTCCCCGTTTGCCGCGTGCCAATAGCAAAGGCTGTGATTTGGGTTGCTCTTGAGCATCTTGCTCAACGCGATCGTCACTATCAGCATCAGACGGCGATTCCGGTTCTGGTTTCGTTAACCCCTCTGAATTCAACTGACTCGATAGGTCTTCTTTATGCTTTGGGATGAACTTTGACACTTTAACTCCTCAGTTACACCACAAGCCGCCACAACTTCTTGCTTATTTTAGGGCTTGAGATCAGGATCTGCGCTAGGTATCAATTTTCTTTATGAGGTCAGGTTAAAGCCAGATACCTCGAAAGCAGCAGCCTGATTAAGGCTTGAAGCTTTTTAAAGATTTAGATTGTGCTGGTTTTTTTGCCTAGGCATCTAACCAGATCTGAGCGCTGAGTGTTATTGTCTATTGGCATTTACGGTAAGTCAATTTGGAGTGACTTTTCTCTTTAGATAGATTTCCCATTTGATCAGCGCTCTTGTTTTGCAGGGTAGATTACAACAGCAGCAATGCAGCCGCCCTCAAGAGCATTGCGCTTTTTGCTAGTAAGTCAGCTGATGAAAACCATAGAAACCCTATATAATCCCCTGTGGTTGAGGGAATTGCGGCAACACAGGTTTCCCTCTGAGATTTTTTCCACCACTTAGCTTACGCAAAACTGAAAAACTACCTCACGTTAACTAAAAATCAACACGGTGTCCAGGGAGATTTAGAGCAATGCCTACAGAATTAATTGACACATTAGGGTTACTTGCTGGAACGCTGACCACGATCGCTTTTTTTCCTCAGCTATACAAAACTTGGAAATCCAAGTCAGCTAGAGATGTTTCTCTAGTGATGATGATTACTTTCTCCATCGGTGTTTTTCTCTGGTTAGTGTACGGACTGGTAATTCATGCTATGCCCGTCATCGTGGCAAATGCGGTCACTCTGGTTTTGGCGTTACTGATTGTACTTCTTAAAATTAGATATATGCGATCAAACTAAACCAGCTTGGCGGAAATAACCTACCAGTAAAAATTCCCCCCTGCCTCCCCTGATGAAAGGAACTGGTGGGAAACTTTCGCCGTAAAGCTCTAGGGGCTAGGGAGAAAGGACTACCGGAACTCCTAGCCTCTCAAAAAAACACACTCACCCAACGCCTGTGACTCCTGCTGTATTTGCATCCGAACGTCTTTTATTTACACCCGCAACTTCTAACGTCGATTCTATTCCCACAATCTTTGCCTTCCCCAATGAGTACAGCGTAGGCATCACCAGCTTAGGCTATCAGGTAGTTTGGGCAACTCTCGCCTCACGCTCCGACCTTGAGGTAAGTCGCTTGTTCACCGATTGCCACGAGCCGTTGCCGGGGCAGCCGGAATTGTTAGGATACTCACTATCATGGGAATTAGATTATGTCAATATATTGAACTTGCTGGAATTATTAGAAATTCCGGTGAGAGGTAGCGATCGCTCCGAACACCATCCACTCGTCTTCGGGGGAGGTCCAGTGCTGACTGCTAACCCAGAACCCTTTGCTGACTTCTTTGATGTAATTTTGCTAGGTGATGGGGAAACCCTGCTAGGTGATTTCATTGACGCTTATAAAGCCGTCCGTACCGCTAACAGAGACACACAACTGCGACATCTAGCCCAGGTGCCAGGAATTTATGTTCCCAGCCTGTACGAGGTGACTTACCACGACTTAACAGGTGCAATTGAGTCAATTGAGCCAGTAGATGCCCAAATACCCCCCGTAGTAGAAAAGCAAACATATCGAGGTAATACCCTCTCTGCCTCAACAGTAGTAACCCAGAAAGCCGCTTGGGAAAACATCTACATGGTGGAAGTGGTACGCAGTTGCCCAGAGATGTGCCGCTTCTGTCTGGCAAGTTATTTAACCCTGCCATTTCGGACGCCGAGTGCTACGGGTTCGTTGATTCCAGCAATTGAGCGGGGGTTAGAGGTAACAAACCGCATTGGCTTACTGGGGGCATCTGTAACGCAGCATCCAGAGTTTGAAGTTTTGCTCGATTATCTCTCTCAGCCGAAGTATGACGATGTACGGCTAAGTATTGCTTCAGTACGGACGAATACCGTAACGCAAAAGCTAGCGGAAACTCTCGCCAAACGAGATACTCGCTCAATCACGATCGCGGTTGAAAGTGGTTCAGAACGGTTGCGCGGCATTATCAACAAGAAGCTGAAAAACGAAGAAATCATCCAAGCGGCGGTAAATGCGAAAGCGGGTGGCTTAACGAGTCTCAAACTCTACGGGATGGCTGGTGTTCCCGGTGAGGAGATGTCAGACGTTGAACAAACGGTGGCAATGATGCGAGACATCAAGAAAGCGGTTCCTGGTTTGCGATTGACGCTGGGTTGCAGCACCTTCGTTCCGAAAGCGCATACACCATTTCAGTGGTTTGGGGTAAATCCTCAAGCAGAGAAGCGGTTGAAGTTTTTACAGAAGCACCTTAAACCGCAAGGGATGGAGTTTCGACCGGAAAGCTATAATTGGTCAGTGATTCAGGCGTTGATATCAAGAGGCGATCGCCGTTTATCCCATCTTTTAGAACTGACACGGCACTACGGTGATACTCTAGGTAGTTTCCGTCGTGCTTTTAAAGAACTACGAGGACAACTGCCTGAACTGGATTTCTACGTTCATGAAGATTGGTCTACTGACCAAGTATTGCCTTGGAGTCACCTGCAAGGGCCACTCCCTCAAGCCACATTACTCAAGCACTTGGAGTCCGCTACCAGTCAATTCAGCCCGTCTTCTAAGGAACTTGAGCTGGTAAAGTAAGTGGGTTTTGGAATTTTAGCGAGTTCAATGCAAACAACAGCTGAATATACTTGTGCTTTCTGTGGCGAAGCCTGTTTAACTTTCGTTGACTTTAGCGCGGGCGGACAACAGTCTTATGTTGAAGATTGTCAGGTTTGTTGCCGCCCGAATGTTTTGTATGTCCGGGTTGATGAAGAAACTCTTGATATTGAGATTGATACTGAATATGAAGAATAAGACTTAGTTCTGAATCCCTAAGTCTTGATTGGCAAGTTTTTGGCAGAATGCGATCGCTTCTGCCTCTTGTTTACCCGACTGGCTGATTTTGTCGAAATCCTGAATTCCCTTGCTACGCCAATCTCTTCCCTGCTTTCCTTGGCTCTACTGTTCTTAATACACCCCAGACATTATTGCAAAAAGTAATGAATGCTATTAACTTTATTTATAACCACTTGTTCCTCCTACCAAAAATAAGTTGTGTTTCAACTTCTATATCCACTGGTTCACTCTATTCAACCCTATTTAATCCCAGTCTGTTTCTGCCTGACCTGGGGTGTGATCCTTCTCTTGTGTTTAAGCGTGGCGTCAGCTATTAAAGACACTATGGCAACTGCCAAGCGTATGCATCAAATCCCCTGTACTGGCTGTCAGTTTTTCACGAATGACTACCACCTGAAGTGTACGGTGCGTCCCTCAATTGCTAATTCTGAGGAAGCGATTAACTGTTCGGACTATTGCTCAAAAGATAATCGAATAACTACTTCGTTTTAGGTCTAACAGGGAATGCTAGTTCAAAAACTTCAGGCTTGTGCAGAGTTCATCGCTGGGGATGGCACTCAACTACGAGAATTGTTACACCCAGACAAGCAGCCAATCGAGTTGCGCTACAGTTTAGCCCATGCAACTGTACCCGTAGGGCAAACTTCAATCCCTCACTCCTTAAAGACTTCTGAGGTTTACTACATCCTCAGCGGTACGGGTGAGATGCATATAGATAACGAAACTCAAGTTTTAGAATCGGGGGATGCAGTTTATATTCCCCCGAATGCCAAGCAGTTTATCCGCAATTCTGGAACAGAACCACTGGTGTTTATCTGTATTGTCGATCCCGCGTGGCGTAAAGAAGATGAAACAGTTTACGAAGCGGAATGATTCAATATTTCAATATTTTTAAGCTTTAAAACAACAGCAACACTCGAACTAGACTTGCTGAGTTATTTCCTCATTTGGGCGATTCGACGTGGAGTTGCACTGAATTACACGTTTCAGTTGTATTGCTCCCACTTCACTAGCTGAGGAAATATCAGCTTTCTTGTTGAGTGTTGCTGATGTTGCTCGATGAGACAGATGTTAGATGAAACAGCGTTTTTTACCTCTTATACTGAACGTGGACTGCGCTGTGATATCTGTCAGAGAAGCTTTTTAGCTTCAATTATTAATTTACCACTGTAGTTTGAAAGCACAAGTAAATGACACGTAAGTTTACTTTTTTAGGGAAGTACTATTAACATTGCGAAATAAAATAAACGTAAAATAGAATTTAT
>DATNQT010000633.1:0-7642 GCA_036703885.1 Candidatus Sericytochromatia bacterium | reverse complement strand
GGCAGCATCTTTCTTTTCCCAATAACCAATAACTAATAACCAATAACCAATGACTAACGACTAATGACCAATCCCACACCAAGCTGGCGGTTCTGGATACCTCTTTTATTTCAAACCACACTAATTCTTACCGTCCCAGCCCAAGCCATTTACACTCAGCTAACTGGCAAAACTGTCATCCTCCAGACCGTACCAGCAGACCCTTACGATCTGTTACGAGGCTACTCCCAGACGCTGAGATATGATATTTCTAGCCAAGATAGCTTACGCCAACTTCCAGGTTGGCAAGAGCTACCCAAGCAACAACCTCGTGGAAACAAGCTGGCCTTCATCGAACCTGGTACTCGCTTCTATGTAATTTTGGCAGCACCCGTATCACCAGCCTTAAACGAACTACCACAACCTTGGAAACCCATAGCTGTCAGTACCAGACGCCCTGCCAAACTCCCTGCCAATCAAATTGCCCTTAAAGGTCTTGCCCAGCCTGGTTCTGTCCAGTATGGGCTGGAAACCTACTATATTCCTGAAGACCAACGAGAGCAGATCAACAGTGACCTCCGTGCAGCCAGAATGGCTGACCCCACTCAACCACAACAGACACTACCGGAAGCCGACCCAACACAGCCACAGCAGACACCCCCGGTGGTCATGGAAATCAAGGTAAATACTAAAGGAGACGCCGTACCGATTAGCCTATGGGCGCAGGTTGGCGAACCCTCAAAACCGCAGATTCGCAGCTATCGCTTTTGATTAATTGTTATTGGTCATTGGTAGCAACACCCATAAGTCCGGAGCAAAGTGAGGATGTAGTCAACCAATGACTAGTGACTAATGACCAATGACCAAATCTTACTGACGCTTCAGCTGGAAAGCTGCACCAGCTGCCGCACCAGCGCCTGCAAGCAAGCCAACACTCATTCCCTCAATGGTCTTACTAATTGGGTTTTGAGTCAGGCAATCATTTGTCAGATTCTTGGCGTCTAAGCAGTGGGTACTCTGTGCCCAGCTTGTGGTACCACCGAGAACAACACCAGCGATGCTACAGGTAGCAATCAGAATTAAGAGGCGGTTATTTTTTCTATCCATAGATAGATGTGTAAAATCCAGTAATTTGTAGTTCTTACAATCTACTTTACCTATCTCTTCGCAAAATGTAACCGTATTTCCACTAAATTTTTGTTGATCGCTGCCAGAGTCACCAAATCTCCCTCAATACTAGAGTGCGATCGCACTGATTAAGCAAAGTCACGACTCCCTAGTTAACCACACCTACGACAGCAAGGTACTGATTAGACAAAACTAATAACCAATGACTAATGACCAATGACCAATGACCAACTAATCAAGCCGCCAGTTGAAGGGCAGACGGGCATAAATGCCTCTAGGGTCGTTCATCGATTGGAGAACTGACAAGTCCGCTTTGATCTTCAAAAACTCTGCCGTTAGTGGATCGGGGCGCTGCGTGTTGGCCAAGCTTTCCTCATTAGTTAGCGTTTCCAAAATTCGTTTTTCCAAGCTACGAGTTCTTGGGTATTCCTCAAGTTCCCAATTGCTCCCTAGGTTCGCCTGTTTGGCGGCATACTTGATCGCCTCTTCGATGCCTCCAATCTCATCTACCAAACCCAGTTGCTTGGCGTCTTTGCCCGACCAAACTCGTCCCTGAGCAATCTGTGCCACCTTTTGTTTCGGAAGTTTTCGGGCTTCTGCCACCTTATCGAGGAACTGATTGTAGATCTGGTTAACTGATTTTTGAGCGATCGCTAACTCTTGAGGGGTCTTGGGGCGAGAAATCGTCGTATTATCGGCATAGCGAGACGTTTTCACCACATCCCAGGTGAGTCCATTGGTATTCCCTAACTTTTGGACATTAAACTGTAAACCGAAAACGCCTATAGAACCCGTGATCGTATTGGGTTCTGCAAAAATATAGTTTCCACCCGTAGCAATCCAGTAGCCTCCTGAGGCTGCATAATCGCCCATAGAGACAATTACGGGCTTCTTCTGGCGAGTAAGCCGCACCTCCCGCTGAATCTCCTCCGACCCGGTAACGCTACCCCCAGGGCTATTAATTCGCAGCACCACTGCCTTAACATCATCATCCTGTCGCAATTGCCGCAACTGTCTGGCAAAGCTACTTCCTCCTAGCTGTCCGGCACCGCCTTGACCATCAACAATTTCACCTTCGGCATACGCCATACCGATTTTATTCTCAGAGGAGCGTTTCTTGAGGTCTTTACTCTCAACATCGGCGTAACTGGTGAGGCGAATTTGCCGGAAGGATTTCTCCTTTTCGCTACTACCCGTCAACTTTTTGAGGTCAGCTACTACCTCATCTAGGTAAGCAACTTTATCGACTAAACGTTGAGTTCGCGCCTCCGATGCCATTAATTCCCCTTGAGTATTGGCGATCGCCTGTAACTGCTCAGGAGCGATTTTGCGGCTCTTACCTACTGTCGCCAGAAATTCATTCCAAAGAGTGCTTAACAAGAGTTGAGTCTGTTGTCGGTTCTCCGGACTGAGCTTATTGAGAATGAACGGTTCAACAGCTGACTTATATTTACCAACCCGGATAACCTGGACGCCAATACCAAATTTCTCTAATGCGCCCGTGTAGAAGATTGGTTGAGAGCTAAAGCCGTTGAGTTGCACAGTTCCCATCGGGTTGAGAACGAGGGTATCTGCCACCGAACTCAGGTAGTATTGCGATTTCTTCAGATCGACATCATAGGCAATAATTTTTTTACCAGCGGCTTGGAAACGTAAGAGTGCTTCCCGAACCTCCTTGAGGGTTGCCAAACCCGTACCACTTCCTCCGGAACTGCGGCTGCCATCCAGGTAGATTGCAATAATTCGCTTATCTCGACTCGCCTTATCGAGGCTATCGAGAACAGTACGTAGGGTGATGTTATTTGAATCATCACCAGATAGCGCTTCCCCAAGCGCCTGTCGGGTACTTGAGGTGGGGTTGCTATCTGTAATATTCATAGATAAATCAAAAACTAGTACCGACTTATCCTTAACTTTGGGACCATCATCTCTAGATGCCGCCGCAATTACTAAAAAGATTAGTCCACCCGTTCCTAAAGTAAAAAATAGAATGAGACCTGCAATGCTTCCAATCGTGCTGGCTAGAGTTTGCTTGAGAAATTGACGCATTTGGGATGAGGAGTAGGGAGTGCTGAGTGCTGAGTGCTGAGTGCTGAGTGCTGAGTGCTGAGTGCTGAGTACCTACGGCGCTCAGGACATGAAAACCCTGGAAAAGGATACGAGAGCTTTATTACTTTTATCCCTGAAAGCGCAATTCATCATTTGTAATTCCCAACGCTCAACACCTTTATGCTAACTTCTGTAAGGCATTGGAACACTTGAGCTGAGATAGGTTGGTGTTGCCTGTGCAGAAGAGAACCGTGGTAATTTCTGCCAGTAATAGCTGCACTAAGGCATCAACGGCATCTGCTGACTCTGCCGCCGCTTGTAAAAAGGGCCATGCTAAACCAGAAATGTCGGCTCCTAAGGCGATCGCTTTTGCCACATCCAATCCATTACGCAATCCCCCAGACGCAATTAAAGGAATTTCTGGTGCAAAAGCCCGAATACTAGTAATACACTCAGCCGTTGGTAGACCCCAATCAGCAAAAGTTAGCCCTAATCGGCGCTCCTTCTCGTTTAACGCCCGTTCGCTTTCCACTTTTGCCCAAGACGTGCCACCTGCACCAGCTACATCAAGGGCACTCACGCCAGCATCGAGCAATTTTTGTGCCATTTCTGCTGAGATGCCATTCCCCACTTCTTTAACAATCACGGGCACTGGTAGCATACCGCACAGATAATTGATTTTGTCAAGAATCCCCTTGAAGTTAGTGTCTCCTTTGGGTTGAATGCACTCTTGGAGGGGATTGAGATGCAAAATTAAAGCATCGGCTTCCAGAAGGTCGATCGTGCGCTGACACTCATCCAGTCCGTAATTGTAGTTAAGCTGAACGGCACCGAGATTAGCAAATAAGAGGATATCTGGAGCAAGCGATCGCACAGCAAAGGTATCAGCAACTTGAGGGTTTTCCACGGCTACCCGTTGGGAACCAACTCCCATCGCCAGTCTGTAATGTTGGGCAACCTCAGCCAAACGAAAATTAATCATTTTTGCCTGTTGTGTACCGCCAGTCATCGAAGAAATCAGCAGCGGCGCTCCTAGAGATTTCCTTAAGAATGTTGTTTTTAGGTCAATCTCACTGCGGTTAAGTTCTGGCAAACAACAGTGGGTGAAGCGGTAGCGTTCCAACCCGTTGGTCTGCGCTTGAAATTGCACATCTTCATCCAGACAAATCCGTAGGTGGTCTGCCTTCCGCGTCTGGGTTTCTCTCATACTTAAAGCTTTAATCGAAGTGGGTTGATTGACAATCTTGATTGTGCCATCGAGATAGTAAGTCTTGGCGAGTCATTGGTCATTGGTCATTAGTCACACCGAAGCGATCGCTGATGATTATGACACTAAGAGAGCAACTCGCCCCTACTATTTAAGAGGGAACTGTATTACTCAGCACTTCTGAAGACTTAGGAAGGCAGGATTTTGATTAACTCTACAGCATCCCGTCCATCGACATCTTGCAGATAAACCTTCACCTGTTCTTCAGCCGCAGTTGGTAGCTGCTTGCCAGTAAAATCCGGACGAATTGGTAACTCGCGATGTCCTCGATCAACTAGAACCAATAACCGAATAGCCTGAGGTCTACCGTATTCAATCACGGCATTCAGTGCAGCACGAATTGTACGCCCTTTATAGATGACATCATCGACTAACACCACTGTCTTGCCGGACAGATCGAAAGGAAGCTCAGTTTTTTCTGGCGTCCGGACGCCAATTTGATCGAGATCGTCCCGGTAAAAGGTGATATCGATCGCGCCTACAGGAACTTGTACCTGCTCTAGCACTTCAATCTGACGCCCTAGCAACTTGGCTAGAGGAACGCCTCTGGTATAAATGCCTATAAGCACCAGCTTAGATAAATCTCCGGATTTCTCGATCACTTGAGAAGCTAAACGGGTGACTGTGCGGCGTAGTTCTTCAGATGAGAGAATTTCAACAACTTGAGTAGGCATTGGGGTTGTACCCTAATATCACTTTATTAAAGCTACAAATAGTCTGGAAGTGTTCTGGAGCCATGGGTGAGGATATGAGGCAAATCCTCTAAAACCTACCACCTACCACCTAACACCTAACACCTACCACCTAAAAAAAACTGAATGGTATGACTAATCCGAAAGTGGGTAGACTCAGTATAGCGATCGCTAAACCCAGCCAAATCAAAAAGCAATACCTTGTTAACTCTAAGGCTTGGTCAATTTTTGCAGGTGTAATCGGGTCAAATGGGTCGCCCAAAAAGGGTTTGTCTTTAGCAACGCCTTGATACCAATTGGTTCCCCCCAGTTGAACCCCCAAAATTGCGGCATAAGTACACTCACTCCAACCCGAATTTGGGCTAGGGTCTTTAGATGCATCGCGCAGGCACAAATTCCAGACCTCTTGGGGTTTTCCCGACAAAAGTGCCAAAGTAATAACAGTTAACCGACAAGGTAGCCAAGTCAGGCGATCTTCTAGCTGGGCACTGAACCAGCCCAAATCCGTATAAGGCTCGTTCCAGTAGCCAATCATTGAATCCAGTGTACTAGCAGCTTTATAAGCTAGAGCGAGGGGAGCGCTACCCACCCCTGGCACAAATGCCCCAACAATGGCATAGAAGAGGGGAGCTGTTACTCCATCAGTAGCATTTTCCGTCACTGTCTCCAGAACCGCCCGTAGGATTTCTGATTCGTCCAGTTTTTCTGTGTCTCGACCGACATACTGACTTAATTTAGAACGTGCCTGAGTCAATTGTCCGGCAATTAATGGTTGTAAAACATCGTCTGCTGCCATCCGCAAACTACGACCCGCAAAACAGCTTGCAAGTAGGACGCCCTCTACCACAATACTTACCAGCGGATGAACCCAAGTTGCAACTTGAATAATTGACCATCCTGCCAGTTCGCTGCCGATTATCAGTCCAACACCCAACACGATACCAGCTAACCGACGTTTGGACTGACTAGTCCACTGCTTGAGTACAAACTGAGTGAAGTGAGAAATTATCCAACCCATGACTCGCACCGGATGAGGCCAGCCCCACGGGTCACCAATAATGTAATCTAGAGCGGCAGCCAGCAGTAACACGGCAGTTGCTGGTACTAAATTAAAAGCGATCGCATCCATCTAAATTCTTGAGCAGACTCCACTAACTTCATCAGGTTATTGTGCTTTCCCACTTCTGTTGACATCAGAGAGAAAATCACTTCTATAAGGAAAGCGACCACTCAAATTTTGAAAAAGTAATCAAACCACAAAGCTCGTCTCCTCTCCAATGGCAGCTTGCCAGCTACGGGCATCATAATAAAGGTCAGCCAGTGTAATGCTATACAATGCTTCTTTAAGTTTTTGGTGTAGTCGATTCCAGAGTGTAAAGGTTACCCAGTCTTCAGCTTGCTCTGCATCTGGGGTATGGCGGGGCAGTGGTTCAATTGTTTCACCAACGGCTTCTAAGATTTGACCGAGAGAAATTTGTGCGGGTTCGCGAGCTAATTGATAACCGCCTTGTGCCCCCCGCACGCTCGTTACTAAACCAGCACGACGCATTTCAATCAGTAGTTTTTCTAAATAAGGAGCAGGTAAGTCTTGCCGATGTGCGATCGCCTTGACGGATGTCGGTCCAAACCCTTGTTGTAGGCTCAGGTCTAGCAGCGCTTTTACACTATAGTGTCCACGAGTCGTGAGCTTCATACAAATTGAAAATCCATGCAGTACAGCACATTGTTGAAAGTAGGTATTACTCTTAAGTAATGTCTAAGTGGTTAAACCACTCTTGCTTCAGGTCTGGTGCGACGGTCGCCTATTTTAATTATTCGATTACTTTTATTCTGTATCCAAAGAAGGGTGTACTATCAACCCTGAGCATTATGTATTTATTTTCATGTTTTTGTTGTGTATCCGCCTTCATGAAGTCTCTTGCTTATGTTTTGAAGTGAATTACAAACTCTAAGCAAACAAATATAACGAACAGAGTTGACAGTCTCCGTGTAATATAGTTTTATATGCTGATATAACACTGAGATTTTGTTATCTTAGTTCGCGTCAGTGAAAGCGAAAACGCTGTGTGTCAGTTAACTCCTTAGTTTTAGATTCAAGTTGATGGCTAAAAAGAAAAAAACAGACCCCTTAGAGGGTGAAGCGCTCACTAAGAAAGTCAAAGAGCTGGGGAACCTCAGCAAAGAAGAAAAAGCCAGAGCCTGTGGCTACTTCACCGTGACTAAGAACGGGGTGGAGCGAGTCAATATGATGAAGTTCCTCAATGCTCTTATCGATGCAGAAGGGATTGAGTTAGACAGCAAAGTCAATGGCAATGGACGTGGAGGACGCAGTGCTAGTTATCGAATTAGTGTGCAGTCTAATGGCAACTTGCTGATTGGTTCTGCCTACACTAAACAAATGGGCTTACAGCCAGGGGATGAGTTTGAAATTACCTTGGGACGAAAGCATATTCATCTCAAACAACTTGATGCACAAGACGAAGAAGCCTTAGAGGCATCCTAATCCGCTTGCTCAAGCTAAAAGGAT
>DATNQT010000632.1:0-3151 GCA_036703885.1 Candidatus Sericytochromatia bacterium | reverse complement strand
CCGACTCCACTTTGCCTACTCATGAGGGTTCTCTATTTTAAAGATTGATTTCCTAGCTATGCTACTTGGTTGAGGGCATTTATGGATAATCGATAAAGCTTTAGACGTTATTTACCCAGTTTTACAGCCAACGCTTCTACTGGTGTTGGCTCATAATGGAGCGATCACAGCTGGAATAGCGATCGCTCTAGGAGCAACCTTCAGCTTAGTTTCTAACGGGACAATACCTTTTGCCCTATCAATGGTGCCGCCAGATAAAGCAGGTTTAGGGACTGGCATTTATTTTAGCGGCGGCGCAGTTGCTTCTAGTTTGTTTGGCGCTCTGTTCAGTCAGCCGCAAAGCCTCACCCCTGTTGTTGAAGCGCTAATCGGAGCCACGGCTTTTTTGGCAGCAGGCATTTTTGTTGCTACTAGCAGCAAACTACAAGAAGTCAAGTGACGGGAAAGTTGAGGAAGGTGGGGAGAGTTTTTTAGCATAGGTGCTAGTGAAAACTGCTCCTTTCCTTCCCTGATTCGGAAAAGCAAGCCCCTGTGAGGTTTAATACTCAGGCACAGACGGGTCGATTTCCTTACTCCAAGCAGAAATCCCACCTTTGACGTTGATCCCTTCAATTCCAGCGTCTTTCAGGATACCCAACGCCTTTGCAGAGCGACCTCCCAGCTTGCAATGGGCAATCAATTTGTGACCGTTAATCAGTTCCTTCACTTTTTCAACACCCTTACCGTTTTCAATTTCGGGTAATGGTACCAGTACTGAACCCGGCAGCTTGGCAATCTCATACTCGTTGGGATTGCGGACATCAAGCAGAACAAAATCTTTTGCCTCACTATCAAGCAGTTGCTTGAGTTCTTGTACCGTCATCTCTTGCATTTCTTTCTGCCGTCTTTCCTCTTCAGCTTTCGCTTGGGTGACTCCACAGAATTGCTGATAGTCAATTAATTTCTCGATGACGGGGCGTTCTGGATTCGGTCGCAGCTTCAGTTCGCGGAACGTCATCTCCAAAGCGTTGTAAAGCAACAAGCGTCCGCTAAGGGTTCTGCCTTGACCCAAGACGATTTTGACGGTTTCCGTTGCTTGGATGAGTCCGATAATCCCTGGCAGAATGCCTAAAACGCCTCCTTCTGCACAGGAGGGAACCATTCCGGGTGGTGGGGGTTCCGGATAGAGGTCGCGGTAGTTGGGACCACCCTCGTAGTTGAATACGGTTGCCTGACCTTCAAACCGGAAGATGGAACCGTAGACGTTGGGTTTATCTAGTAGGACACAAGCGTCATTAACTAGATAACGGGTCGGGAAGTTGTCAGTGCCATCGACTACGATGTCGTAGGGTTTCATGATTTCCAGAGCATTCTCGGAACTCAGAAGCGTTTCGTAAAGGTCTACCTGACAGTTGGGGTTGATTTCGAGAATGCGGTCTTTGGCTGACTGGATTTTCGGTTTACCGACCCAGGAAGTGCCGTGAATGACTTGACGTTGTAGATTGGAGCTATCAACGATATCAAAATCCACAAGACCAAGGCGTCCAATTCCGGCGGCAGCAAGGTACAGCAGCAGTGGAGAACCCAGTCCACCGCTACCAATACACAGGACACTAGCGGCTTTGAGACGTTTTTGTCCTTCTAGTCCAACTTCCGGCAAGATCAGATGTCGAGAGTAACGTTCGTACTCTTCTTTTGTTAGCTGTATTTCTTCTAAATTGGGATTGAGCATTTTTGTCTAGGTAGTGCAGACAACACGACCTATATCCTATCCAAAGGATTCTTTTATTGGTTATCTTTGTACTGGTGTCTTTATGATCTTTTATACAGGCGATGACCGATCGCTCTTCATCGCTACCACCAGGGTGTATAGTCCGCCGTGCTTCTGCCAATGATATTTGGCAGATTCGCAAGTTAGTTTTCTCTGAAAAGCTCGATCCAACTCAGTTACGCTGGCAGCAGTTCTGGCTTATTGAATGTGAGGCTCAGTTGGTGGCTTGCGGACAGTTGCGTAACTTTGCTGGGGCGCAAGAACTGAGTAGTTTAGTGGTTGTACCTGCTTGGCGCAGACACGGTTTAGGTACTTTTCTGACAAAGCATCTAATACAGGAGGCTACTGAGCCACTTTATCTCGAATGCTTGGGTCAGCGACTGGCGAAGTTTTACAAGCGCTTTGGCTTTGTGCCAGTCTCCTGGCAGGATGTACCGCAATCCCTTAAATTTAAGTTTGGCTTGTCTCAGTTAGGCAGGAAGTTATTGAGAATTCCTGTGGAAGTCATGCAGTATAAGGGCTTCCTAGATAGTTCAAAAACCGACGGCTGAGTCAAGGAATTCTTGCTCATTCCAAACCGTATCCCAACATTTTGTCCAGATTTTGCACAAAAATGGGTAATGCTCATCGTCATACTGTTTGCTGTGGTGTTGGTAATCCTCTTCAATCGCCAGCCACAACTGCCGTAGTTGTTGACAAGTCGAGCAATTCTGAATGTGGCTTGCCGCAGCATTGCGCCACTGTCGTAGCTGGCGGTATAGCAACGGCCAAGGCGGTTAGGACGCAAAGCGCAAGACATCCTCAATCGCATCTCGTAAACAATCAAACTGATCGAGTTGTTTGCGGATTCGACTCTTTAACCAAGACCAGCATTGCTCAATCTTGTTGAGGTCTGGTGAATAGGGAGGTAAGTAAAGCACTTGACAGCCCGCCTCCTCAATCAGTTGCTCAATGCGCCCACCCTTGTGGAATGTGGCATTATCCATTACCACAACCTGTCCGGTAACAAGCGTTGGCACTAAACAAGTTTCCAGCCAGGTCTCAAACACTGTTCGATTACACGCTCCCTCAACAGTAAAGGCAGCTATCAGGTTTTGGTTACACAATGCGGCAATCATGTTGACCCGCCCCTCGCGCCGCCCTGACTTGAGTGCATGAAAGCGTTCCCCTTGTTGATTCCAACCATAACCATACTCGTCTCGGTTATCCATTCCTGACTCATCGACATAAACAATCTGGGATGGGAGTAGGGTAGATAACTGGGCTACAAACGCCTGTCGTTTGGCTTCATCGCGTTCGCGATAGCCATAGGTCTTTTTTTTCGAGTGAAGCCAATCTTCTTGAGTGCCCGTGAAATAGTGCGATCGCTAATCTGCTCCTGCCAAAGTTTTGCCATCTCAA
>DATNQT010000631.1:0-18379 GCA_036703885.1 Candidatus Sericytochromatia bacterium | reverse complement strand
TAGAAGTGTAAGCCGATGGCGTTGGAGGAAGGAACTACTGCACCGGAGATGATGTTGTTTCCGTACAGTAAGGAACCAGCTACGGGTTCGCGGATACCATCGATGTCCACTGGGGGAGCTGCGATGAAGGCGATGATGAAGCAAGTGGTGGCGGCGAGCAGGGTAGGAATCATCAATACGCCGAACCAGCCTACATATAAGCGGTTGTCTGTTGATGTTACCCAGTTGCAGAAGCGTTCCCAGATTGAGGCGCTTTGCTCTCTCTGTAGTGTCGTTGTCATTGTTTAAATGATGGCGGTGAATCGGATTTGAATGATATGGGGTAAGTTGTTTACCTTGCTTTTCATATTATTTACATTTGTTTACAATTGCAAGGGCTTTTCGTTCAGCTATTTAAATAGTATTCATCAGCTTTGCTTATAACATATCTGGGACAGGGGCGAGTCAAGAGAAGTAATCAGTTAATCTCGTGCTCAAAGGTTGGAAGTAACTGGATTTATACTCAGCACTCAGCACTCAGCACTTTGCTATAGTTCAGAACTCCCCTAAAACTCCCAGTAAATGTAACGTAAACCGCCTTGAGGAGCTAACACCCAAACGCTAAATAGACACAATGGCACGAGCAACAGCTTCAATGGCCAGTTTAGTTGCAACTTCAGTCCTCGATGGATGCTGTAGACGGCACACATGGCAGCGATTAATGCGGCTAGTAGTAAAGCAATCTGGAAGCGTCCCAGACCAAGGGCTTCGATATAAACTTTTTGGGCAAATTGGATATCAGCTGTGTGACCCCATAGATTCCGAATTGCTAGGCTAGCTTGTTTGAGATTGGAGAGCCGGAAAAAAATCCAGGATGTGAAAACCATTAACTGGGTCAACAACCAAGCGACAAGTACACCCCATAAGCTTTGCCACCATTGTTTTGCCCAAACTAGACGCTCGGACATTGCTTGAGTCAAGCGGTGAATCACTAAGGCAAGACCATGCAAGCCTCCCCAAACGATAAACCCCCAAGCGGCTCCATGCCAGATGCCAGTAATTAGCATCACAATCATCAAGTTCAAGCAAGTTCTACCTAAGCCTTTACGCGACCCACCTAAAGGAAAATAAAGATAGTTGCGTATCCAATCTCCTAGGGTAATGTGCCAGCGCCGCCAGAATTCGGCAATGCTGGTACTGAAGTAAGGGAAGTCAAAATTCTCTGGAAGATTAAATCCTAAGAGAATTGCACTGCCACGAGCAATATCTACATAGCCACTGAAATCGAGATAGAGTTGCAGACCATAAGCAACAACTGCCAGCCATAAATCGCCACTCCCTGCCCGCTCTAAGTTGCCAAAGGACAGATCGACGAGAATACCTAATCGGTCTGCCAATAGTGCCTTTTTGATAGCACCACAAGCAATTAACCACAGCCCTTCTGTTAATTGTTGATAATCAGGAAATTTTAAGGTCTTCAGTCCACCAGCAAATTGATGATAGCGAGTAATTGGTCCTGAAATTAGCTTAGGAAAAAATAATTTGTATGCTGAAAACTGCAACAGTTGCTGAGTTGCTGGAGCGCCACGATACACATCAATGAGATAAGCAATACACTCGAAGGTAAAGAAGGAAAGCCCTAAAGGACTAATTAAATTAGCTTTAATCCAAGTAGCGTTTTCTTGTGCCACCTGTAGGTTCAGGATGGTGGCAAGATTACTCAAGAGAAAAGGAACATACTTAAAGCTCACTAAGCCGATAACATTCAAAGCAATACCTAACCACAGGAGTTTTAAGCGTCTCCGATTCCAAACTCCTTGAGCCAATAGCCACTCTTGATTGGAAAGATTCTGATTGGTTGCGTGTGGTCCCGGTGCTGTATTGGAGCCAAGGGCTTTTCCTAAAGCAAAGTTGATAAAAGTAATTAGACATAGTAGAGGGACATATTGAATTTGCAGGAAGGCATAAAAGATTAGGCTGGCAATCAGTAGTACCCACAATCGCCGAGATTGCTGCCGCACTAACCAAAAAATTCCTAGAATTCCTAGTAGGAAAAGAGCGTAGTTGTGTGAGATAAATGTCATTTTTCTAGTAGTGATGCTTCAGCTTCTCAGTGCTTAGATTGAGAGTGCTGAGTGCTGAGTCGAAGCCAGATATTCATTCTTCGTTGTGAGCGACAGCTCATAGTGCCTAGATTGGAAAGTGCTAAGTGTACGGAGTTTTAAGGAGGACGTTGAGTAAGGAACAGAATTTTATTTAGAAGACCAGGGAATCATGGGGTCTTGAGCTAGCTGATTGGAGACTTGATAAGCACCATAGCGGTTGAGGTGGCTTGGGTCAGAAAAGTAGTCGTGTTTGGTGAGCAACATCTGACTTAAGTCTCGAAAAATTAGTCCTTTTTGTGATGCCCAAGAGCGCATATACCGCTGAAATTGTTGCTCGTAATCTGTGCGAACAGGGTCTAAGTAATCTTGAGTGAGGGGGAGATTGATAAAGACGATATTAATATTTTGAGTCTTTGCATATTGCAGGAGTGATTCTAGAGCGATATCTTGTTTTCCACCCAGCTGGAAGGAGTAATAGTCATTGTCATAATCACCAGGTACTCTAGGGTGTTCCTTGTAGTAGCTGGCAGGACTGAAGCGAACTGACAGGGGAAGAAAGCCATCAAAGTCGATAGGCTCGTTACCTCGTGATTTCTGCGAGTCTGCAACGGTCGGGTCTTGGAAAAGATTGGTTCGTTCCCAGATTGTGACAAACTGCTCCCGCAACAGTGATTTGAGCTGGTCTCGCTGAGGATACGTTGAGGAAGCTTTGGCTAGAGATTGATTTAGCCATTTACCAATTGATTGAGAACCCGTACTCAAGAGAGCTAAAGGTTGGGGTGTCTCATTGGCTGATGAGTTCGATTGTGGTGTTTCTCCAGGGCGAGGAGCGCGTTGGTTGACGTTAACGGAGTTTGGGAAGGTTCCAGCCTTGATCTGCTCATAGGCTTGTGAGGTGGCGATCGCATTATAGGTCGCATCGACCCGACCGCTATTAAACGCCCGTGCCCCATCTGCCCAGATAATCAATTTAGGTAATTGCTCTGGTGTTAAAATCCGCCGGATTAAGAGGTCTACAACCTGAGCCGTGGCACCATTAATGCCAAAGTTAAATACTTCAACATTACGATAGCCCTGAGTCGCTAAAGCCTCTTGGAGTGCTAGTGGATCGATGCCTCGGAGTGCCCTGGAACTACCTAGAATTAGAACGTCAGGGGGACCGCTTTGAAGCAGGCGCTGTTGGTAGAGAGCCAACTTTTCATCTAAAAGCTGGTTATTGAATGAAGGATTAGGCGATCGCGCGGCGGCTAAGATTGCCGCTGATGCTGCACCAGATCTCTTCCGGGTTGAGGCTCGATCAGATTTCTCATCAATAATCACGCTTCTTTCCCCCGATTTCGTAAACCCAGAAGCATTGAAGTTGCCAGTTCCTTGAGAACCGCCTTTTTGCATAGATAGTGGAGGCAGAGATAGGGGTTGTGGGGATGGTTCAGTTGTTGACATGGGTAGCGTTGCCGCGCTATTGCGAAGCGCCGAGCGGATCATATTCCCAATCAACCAATCTGTCTGTACAGTCACCAATAATCCCACGGCTCCCCAAACCAATGCCACTTTGACACTTTGGGAAGAGGAGATTTTTGGACTGGAGCGTTGGGTAACGGTTTCCAGGTCTTGATTTTCTACCGTGGGCACAAATAGCTGGGAATAGCATAACCAACGTTGGAGGGTACGAATGGTTGCCTTTCTAAAGCGCTTCAGTCCATCTTGCAGGTCTTCTTTCGTTAAATCCGGACGTAGAACGGGTTCCCCAGTGGGAGCCACCAGCTCATTCACGTAGGCATCTGAAGCGGCAAATTCTGGAGTTGCTTCCGGTACGAAGCGCCGTCGATGAACAAAATCAATTCCATAGCTCCAGGAAGGGGAGGTAGAACCAGCGCGACGACCATAAATTCGCACTCCTGCAATCTCTGGAATGGCTAACTGACGCAGGAACCGGGCAATGGGTGAAGTGATCTGAGATTGAGGCGGACAAATCGGTGCCTCGCTCATGATGTGCAATAAGTCTTCCTTGCGGCGAATTTTTAGATGAATACCGCCTGTAGCCAAACGCCGATCCAGATTGGGATTGAGTAAGCGTTCTAGTAAAAAGACGATCGCCTCTTGGTTTCCTTGTTGCGCTAATGAATAGGCTGATTCTCCTAAAGCTGGAGTTCTTGCCCCTGGTAAATTCAGCCATTCGACCCAAACTGGTGTTTCTTTCTCTGGAGTTAGCGATCGCCTGCCCCGTTGATGAGACTCAACACCATAAATCGTAGCGGCTTGGATGCCTTGAGGAGCAATCAACTCTAACATTGACCTGATTGCCTTCACTGCCGCTTGTTTATCTGGAACCGCCGTTCCCTTTGCTCCCAAAATATTGCAAAACAGGTGAAGTGTAACGTCTTTCAGAACAGCTCGAACTTCCAGTCCCGCCCTTGATAGCGAGTGATTCAACCGTCTCGCGATCGCCTGCACGTCTCCCCAGCGTGCCCACTCTTTGAGCATCTCTTCTGGCGGAGTCAAATCCACCCGCAGCATCCATTCCGGAGCCGCTTCCCCACTTACCTGAGAGCAAATCGCCGCATCTCTAAACCCTTTGAGCCGCAAGTGCCGCAACTGCTCAACCACGGGTTCTGCCAGCAACAACGGATCGGGGCTGTAGTTAGAATTACAAACAATCCAAAGACGGTGCTCTGGGAGGGATGGGGTGAGGTCGTGTCTATTCTCACCTTCTCTTGCTCTTAAGTCTTGGATGAGTACTTTGACGCTGACGCCCAAAGGACTCAATGTTTCACTCAGATAACGAGCGATCGCTTCAGGTGAGCCAGAACGCGCCAGACTTTCATTAGAAACCAGTAACCTAGCATCGGTCGCTGCCGCTTCAAAATCGGTTCCCTCGGATGTTCTAACATCCTGACGTTCAGGGTTCGGGTGTGACTTTATGCGAATTTGCTTAATCCAGTCTGGACGCTGCTGCCCCAAGATGCGCCCATAGATAACGATCTGGTAAACGGGGTTTTCCGGATCGATGGGAAACGAATCTTCCCCTTCTTGGGCTTTGAGCGCCTTAATAAAACGGTTTACAACTGCCTGAGGTTCTAGACTTTGGCGACTCTCACACAGAATGTGCAGGTTATTCCCGCGCAATCGGACTCGCAGACACACCTCTCGTTGACCAATGGCATCATAAGCCCATTGGGCAAAGGAGGACGGACGATCCTTTTGGGCACGCTGCTCGACATCCAACATTACTAACCTGTTACCTGGACTGATGAGGGACGAATAATCGCTTTCATAAGTAGTTGCACACCCGGTTTAAGCATACTTTATAGCTTTTCTAAGAATTCACAAGCAGGACTAGTAGGAATAATCTTCAAGCCAAGTACATTTGCTTAAAATTAAATACATCTAAACAGTCTTGCAGAAAATACGATTTTTTCATCTCACTTTTTGGCGCTGAGTAATGAAGGGGTTCCAGGAATTGCCGCTAAACTCCCCAGCACTTTCTGAGAGTGGAAGTTGTTCCGTGTTCGTTCCCTAACGCTAGGATATTTGTACTAGCTAGCACGGCTAGCTTACGGACTTACTCAAACTCCTTGCTATTCTTGGTTTTACCCATGTCATCTCCTCTCAACAAAAAACATTCAGAAACGGCTAGAGCGAATACACCTGAATTAGGAGTTCCGACAGACTTGTTGTTAAGTCTAGCTGCCGGACCGATGCTTTTAGGCATAATCGCACTTGAGGCTGTCTCCTCGTGGCTACAATCCGCAGGCACGAGTAGTGAAGAAGTGTTTCGCGGCGATCGCTTACCGATCCTCCATTTCCCAAATCCGGGACGGGAAGATTAAGCCGCTTTCCAAGGACTGAGTTATTTCTATCACTAGAGTAAAGTTTTCCTGAGGAAGTTTACATTAGTTACCCGTGAACGAATCTGGACAACGCTAACCCCCTACAATGGATCATCTTTGTCTTGCCGTGAACAGAGCATATGAGTTCCCTCCTCCAATCATCTGACCAAGATTTTGTCGTTCCTTCTACCTCTGACCTGTTTCTACGCCATCGCCTCAATGTTGTAGAAGAATTATGGGAGTTTGTTCTGTGTTCCGAATGCGGTCAGGAACTGGTGGATTTGCTCAAGCAACTCCGCGATTTATGTTCCCCAGAGGGACAGGCAACTGACTTACCTGAATCATCCGTTCCCAAGGTAATCGAAAAACTTGACCTCAACGCGGCGATTCGTGCATCCCGTGCTTTTGCGCTTTACTTCCAGCTCATCAACATTGTCGAGCAGCATTACGAACAGCGTGCCCAACAGTTGTCACGACGCTCTACCTACAATGCTCCTGTCGCCACCGAACGCTTACCGAGGCAGCAAGGGAGTTTGAAGAATGATGAAATCTCGACAACGGCGTCGATCAATGCTGCTGAGGCAGAAGCGCCTAGTTCCGGACCGATGGCGGATTTACTAGAAAAGAGCTGGCAGGAAAATGGTTCTCCCCCCCAAGAAGCAGGAACATTCCACTGGTTATTTCCTCACTTGCGACAACTGAATATGCCACCCCAGCAAATTCAGCGACTAATTGAAAATCTGGATGTTCGGTTAGTCTTTACAGCTCACCCTACCGAAATTGTCCGCCACACGATTCGAGACAAACAGCGGCGGATTGCCCAAATCCTGCAACAACTCGACCAAGCGGAGGAAGCTCAGAGATCTGTCGGTTTGACCTCTTCCTGGGAGGTAGAAGGGTATACCGAACAATTACGGGAAGAAATTCGCCTCTGGTGGCGGACTGATGAGTTGCATCAATTTAAGCCAGCGGTGTTGGATGAGGTAGATTACACCCTCCACTACTTCCAGGAAGTACTGTTTGAGGCAATTCCTCAACTGTCTCAGCGCTTGAATCAAGCCTTAAAGGCGTCTTTTCCCTGGCTAAAACCTCCCACGAGTAACTTCTGTCAGTTTGGCTCTTGGGTTGGCTCAGACCGCGATGGCAATCCTTCCGTAACCCCCCAAGTTACTTGGCAAACAGCTTGCTATCAGCGGGGTTTGGTGCTGGAAAAATACATTCAGTCGGTTGGGCGTCTCAGTAATTTGTTGAGCCTATCGTTGCACTGGAGCGATGTCCTACCCGATTTATTGGATTCTTTAGAGCAAGACCGATCGCAAATGCCAGAAGTATACGAGCAGCTGGCAATTCGCTATCGGCAAGAACCTTATCGGTTGAAACTTGCCTACGTGCAAAAACGGCTAGAAAATACACGCGATCGCAACCGCCATCTTTACAACCTTTACAACGGGAAGACCCTGCAACCCGAAATTCCAGACGTAGCAAGCCACAGCGTTTATCGCTCTGGAGCCGAATTTTTGGCAGAGTTACGGCTGATTGCTCGAAATGTAACGGAAACGGGGTTAAGCTGTCGCGATTTAAACAATCTAATCAGTCAGGTGGAAATCTATGGCTTTAACCTAGCGCATCTGGATATTCGTCAGGAAAGCTCCCGTCACTCAGATGCCCTGAGCGAGATTGCCGATTATCTACAAATCTTGCCCAAATCCTACAATGAGCTATCGGAATCAGAACGAACGCTTTGGCTGGCAACTGAACTACAAACCCGACGACCCTTAATTCCAGGAGAGCTGCCCTTTTCAGAGAAAACCTGCGAAACCATTGAAACCTTCCGAATGCTGAGGCAGCTGCAACAGGAGTTTGGGCTAAGAGTCTGTCAGACGTACATCATTAGCATGAGCCAC
Organism: Candidatus Sericytochromatia bacterium; assembly: GCA_036703885.1. GTDB lineage: Bacteria > Cyanobacteriota > Cyanobacteriia > Cyanobacteriales > Coleofasciculaceae > CADCTM01. Next base: position 10,561 of record DATNQT010000631.1, on the reverse strand, counting down.
GAAGCTAGCGACCTTTTAGAGGTGCTACTCCTGGCAAAGGAAGCGGGTCTTTACGATCCAGGCACGGGTAAGAGCAGCGTTCGAGTCGTGCCGTTGTTTGAAACGGTAGAAGACTTGAAACGCGCCCCAAAAGTGATGAGTAGTTTGTTCGAGCTACCTCTTTATCGCACCTGTCTGGCAGGGGGTCACGAATCATCAGTTACGAGTCAAGAGTCAAACTCAGGACCACTGATGAACGACCAGATTCTCAAGCCGAACCTGCAAGAGGTAATGCTGGGTTACTCAGATAGTAATAAGGATTCTGGTTTCTTAAGTAGCAATTGGGAAATCCATAAAGCTCAGAAAGCGCTCCAAAAAATTGCGGAAGATTATGGCATTGCTTTACGTATCTTCCACGGACGCGGTGGCTCCGTTGGACGCGGTGGCGGTCCCGCCTATGAGGCTATTTTGGCGCAACCGGGTCGCAGTATCAATGGGCGAATTAAGATTACCGAACAAGGGGAAGTACTAGCGTCTAAGTACTCCATGCCAGAACTGGCTCTGTATCATTTGGAAACAGTGACGACAGCGGTGATTCAAGCGAGCTTGCTCCGCACTGGTTTTGATGATATCGAGCCTTGGAACGAAATTATGGAGGAGTTGGCGACGCGAGCGCGCAATCATTACCGTGCCCTAATTTACGAGCAGCCTGATTTAGTTGATTTCTTCCATCACGTCACGCCTATCCAAGAGATTAGCCAACTGCAAATCAGCTCTCGCCCAGCGCGTCGCGGTGGCAAAAAAGATTTAGCTAGTCTGCGGGCGATTCCTTGGGTGTTTAGTTGGACTCAAAGCCGCTTCTTATTGCCGTCTTGGTACGGTGTAGGTGCAGCACTACAAGGGTTTTTGGATGAGGAGCCAGAGGAAAACTTGAAGCTACTGCGCTATTTCTACTACAAATGGCCCTTCTTCAAAATGGCGATTTCTAAAGTAGAAATGACGCTGGCAAAAGTCGATATGCAAATTGCTCACCACTATGTGCGCGAACTGTCAAGACCAGAAGACCAAGAACGTTTCGAGCAACTGTATGAGCAGATTGCTAAGGAATTTAACCTCACCTGCGACTTAATCCTCTCGATTACGGGACACAAGCGGCTTCTGGATGGTGACCCAGACTTGCAGCGCTCAGTGCAGTTGCGTAACGGGACGATTGTCCCTCTGGGTTTTTTACAGGTATCCTTACTAAAGCGCCTGCGCCATCATAGCAGTCAGTCGGCATCGGGTATGGTTCACTCTCGCTATAGTAAAGGTGAATTACTGCGCGGAGCCTTGTTGACCATCAACGGCATTGCAGCCGGGATGCGAAATACAGGTTGATTCGTTGTTGGTCATTAGTCATTGTCACTCTCACAAAGGACTAATGACTAATGTCTAATGACTAATAGACAACCAACAATGAAACACTAACTTTGGATAACCTCTACTGGCTCGATCGGATTCAACCCTCAGAGCGTGCCTTTGTGGGGAATCAAGCATTTAACTTGAGTCAGCTTTTACAGCGTGGCTACCCAGTTGTGCCTGGATTTGTAGTTCCAGCGATCGCCTTTTGGGAATTTCTGGAGATTTTGGGCAAGTCGGAACCTCTATTTGCTGATTTGCCCCAGTCTTTTTTTCATGTGGATGTGGATAATCCACGTCAGTTGCAGCAAGTTGCCCAAAAAATTCGTCAAGAGATTACAGCCGTCGCTTTGCCTTCGCATTGGGAATCATCGCTCAAAGCCGCGACTGATGTCGTGCAGGAATCACCAGCACTGATTTTCCGCCCTTCCCTATCACTACCATCACCAACCCAGGAAGTTCCCAACTATAGGTTCGAGACTCGACCTTTACTATTCAACATTCAAGAATACCCACACTCATTTGGGATTTTGGACTCCCACATTTGTCTGCGCTTGCCCGAAGCGATCGCATTTTCGTTAAAACGAGTTTGGGCAGAATTATTTCGTGCCAGGAGCCTATTTTACTGGCAGCGTGCTGGTGTCGGGCTACAGCAGTTGAATTTGGGGGTCTTGGTACAACCGATTTGGGATGCGATCGCTTCTGGTACGTTACGGGTTAACTCAAAAACGTGCCATATCCAAGCTTCCTGGGGATTAGGAACAGCCATTGCCAAAGGAGAAGTGCTTCCCGACTGCTACGAAGTGCAGGTAGAAACGGGTATCGTAAAAACTCACACGTTGGGTAGCAAAACTCGTGGCTATCGTCTCAGTAACATGAGCGACGTTGCGAGTAACGAGCGAAACACAGATCTTGTACAAGTGGCAAGCGGCGTACAAGCCTATCTTCTGAGCGAGGAGCAACAAAAACAAGAGGCTCTAGAAGAAAAATACCTCAAACAGCTAATTGAGCTATCCCAGCGTATCGCTGTTGAAATTGGTTCAACCTTCTCCTTAGAGTGGACGCTTTGTCAAACCCCAAGAAGCTCAGAACCAGAGATATATTTAACCCAATTTATGCCTCAGCTCTCCCCATCTACCCAACTGACAACCCCTCATCTGATTCCTAAGCCAGTGAGAGGACTACCCGCCGCGTCAGGACGAGTGATGGCAACGGCTCAAGTCATGCTCGGTGAGAGCAAAAATCTGGAGGTGATGCTCCCAGGCAGGATTTTGATTGCCCATAGTATCGCTCCTGACTGGCTACCTTTGCTCAGGCAAGCGGTGGGTATCGTTACCGAACAGGGAGGAATGACTTGCCATGCTGCGATCGTTGCCAGGGAATTAGGTATTCCTGCGGTCGTCAACGTGGCTGGTGTTACCCGACTCATTCAAACCGGGGAGTCTTTAGTGGTGGATGGCGATAGAGGAGAAATTCATCGACTGGGGAAGGAGAAACAAACAGAGTCGGAGCGTAAGACAGTGGAAGAGCCTTCAACCCAATCGCGGAACCAAGCAATGCCTTACGCTCAACCACTACCCATTAGTCAAGCATTGGCTTACCCGATCGCTACGAAACTGTTAGTCAACTTGAGTCAAATTAGCTCTTTGGAAAAAACCGTGGGTTTGCCAGTGGATGGAGTCGGTTTATTGCGATCAGAACTCATGATGCTGGATGCTTTGGAAAATCTACACCCCAGTGAGTGGCTGCGACAGGGGTTAGAAAGTGAGTTGGTAGGACGCCTTGCTTATGCGATCGTTCAGGTTGCTGCTACTTTTGCACCACGACCTGTTTTTTATCGCTCTTTGGATTGGCGATCGCATGAATTCCAATCCTTGGCTGGGGTTACTACACCCACTGAACCGGAAGTGAATCCGATGTTAGGGCGGCGCGGGACTCTTTTTTATCTGAGCGACCCTACCTACTTCGATCTGGAATTAAAAGCTCTAGAACAGGTTCAGTCTTACGGTTATACAAATGTTCGGCTGATGTTGCCCTTTGTTCGGACTGTGGAGGAATTTACGTTTTGCCGTCGCCGCGTCGAACAAACTGGACTCACGGATAATCCCCACTTTCAGCTTTGGATTATGGCGGAGGTTCCTTCCGTATTATTTTTGCTGCCAGATTATGTTAAAGCAGGAGTTCGGGGCATTTCAATCGGTACAAACGATCTAACTCAACTGTTGCTAGCGGTTGACCGCGATCGAGGGGACTTGGGGACTGGACTGGACGGCGGTCATCCAGTGGTTAAGGGGGCGCTTAAGCAATTGATCGAAATGGCAAAAACGGCTGGGATTCCGTGTTCTATTTGCGGTCAGGCACCCGCTCAGTATCCCGAACTCATTGAGCTATTGGTGGAGTGGGGTATCACGTCTATTTCTGTGGATGTGAACGATGTGACACGTACCCATAGTGCGATCGCTCGTGCCGAACAACGCCTCCTTTTAGAAGCAGCCCGTCAAAAACTCAATAACTAATACTGTTTTATTTTTATTTTCCTACTACAAATAGTTGGGAACAGTCAGCTGTCAATCCTACACTATTATCCACATCAACTTTACACATAAAGTTTGCGTGAACTGTCCTGAAACTTAGAGCCACTCTAGTAAGTTGAAGCAGAGAGATTTCACAGACTCTAAACATCAACTAAAGAAATCGCTGCCTCAAGAGTTCACTACCAAACTAGAAAATTATTTCTATAAGCTTTGGTGGTTCTCAATTAGGTAGTACCAAGTAACTACACATTAGACACTCGCTAGTATCACCATTGGCTACTGCCATTTTGAAAGCTCTCCTCTATTAAACTATCAGTCATTGAGACACATCCAATGGAAATTTTAGCTATCGTCATTCTTGGTGTTTCCGCGCTTGTCAGTTTTTCTACATCAGAGCGCAAGCCGAAATCTAAAACGAATCAATCTCCTAACTCCGACGCCGATTTACCTTTCATGGAGGCATATGACCTTCAAGGCGGCACCAATAAGAAATAATTGACGCACTTTGGAAAGCTAACTACTTCAGGAGTTACGCACGGAAACCACATATTGTAGGGGCACTTCAAAAATCAATTTGTGTAAGTCCCATACTTCTGGGGATGGGGGAGATGAGGAGGATGGGAGAGAAAATATATCCCAATCTTCCTCATCTCCCTACTGCTTATTTAAACACCAATTTCATTGGTGGAAGTGAGGGTGTTGGTATTAAACCCATTCAACATGGCAAGCACTTGACCCTCGGCACGAATCTCATTGCCTTGGTTTGCCCCGGTTAGTTGTGCCAGTTGTGCGATGAACTGTTCCCCTGCATCGCCTGCTGCCACGTTGCAACCGTAGAGGAGGAGGGAAGGGGGGTTCTCACCTGTGGTGAACCAACTTTGTAATTGAGTGGCGTAGTGGTTGAGGGTGGAAAGACTCAGTTGGCTGTTACCCAGGTATAAGCATCCAGGCGCACCGTGGGAAACGATGTGAATGGTTGTGATATTGCGGCTTATGCTTAAACGTTCACTAATTTGCTCAACACCATCTTGCTTGGCGTCGAGGACGAGAATTTCTATCCCTGATACTGCTCCCTTAATCAGGGTTTTTTTGTCTTCAATGGCAGAGTCAATAACTAGTAGATGGCTAAAGCGATAGCAGGTCATAATTTAATTTCTAGTTTGCGAATGCTGGTTGTTACTCAACAAAAAGGCAATAGAGAAAAGAAGATTTTATATAGAGGTAAATAAGTTGTAGAAAACTTATAAATAAACTATCGTTCTGTAGCGCCCTAGAGGAAGTGACTTTATACAGTCTTGATTCAGAGAAGGTGCTTGTTAAAGACACTGTGAAGCTTGAGTGCAAAAAGCAACTTTTCTGCTGTGTCCACCGATACCGATTGGCAGGATGACTAGGGCAGCTTGGCGGAAAGAGGACTTACGCAATATGTAGTTTCCGTGCCTAAGTCCTGGCTTTGAAAACACGCCCTCGGTGGAATCTGCCATTGCTGCGAATTCAACTCGTGGCAGTGGTATTTTTCTGACTATTTAATTACTAAAGAAACTTGTTTCTATAGAAATAAGGTACTATTATAACATTGGTGTTGTTACAGCACCAAAACAGAAGCCAGCCCCTTACTTTTGCACCGGTACGGGCTGGCTCTGGCTCCCCATATACATACAAAGGAGACAAGTTTATTATGGCTTACAAAGAACGGCTGAAGCCTTGGGTAGTCGTGCGTCTACTGCCGTGTCTGCAATGGGCAATAGTCGGTCGATACCGCAGTCGGAGTGATGCTGACGGACATCTTCAATTATTGCGACAGCGAGTGCCCCATATTGAATTTAAAGTCGTGTTCGATTTAGGCGAGCGCACTTCACATTAACCTGCACAGAACCAGAACTTTATTAATCATTGGTCATTAGACCTCTTGCAAAAGTCAGAATTACCCCCTTAGTCCTTAGTCCCCCCGCGACTTCGGGGGAAACTAGCTCCCTCCCCTTACCAAGGGGAGGGCTGGGGTGGGGTCAGAGATATTTTTGCAAGAGGTCTATTAGTCCTGCCTAACAACTAATAACTAATAACTAATAACTAATGACCAATGACCAATAACTAATAATCCTAAAAAGATTCTGGTGTCGAATCATAATAGGAGGGTTTCGAGTCTGGAGAAAACAATCCTAGCAAAGGGCCGAGGATAGCTCCGAAGATAAAACCGCCAGCGTGTGCCCAGTAAGCGACGCCACCACTTTCCATTCCAACATTAGCTGGGGCTTCCAGCATGGCAACACCGTTGAAGGCTTGCTGTAAAAACCAAAACCCCAGGAAGAACACGGCGGGTACTCTCACTGTGGTAAAAAAGAAGCCGAGCGGAAGAAAAGTCACAACTTTAACATTGGGAAACTTAAGAATATAAGCACCCATAACACCTGCGATCGCGCCACTAGCACCCAAGGACGGAACTCCAGACCTTGCTGAGAAAAACCACTGAGCTAGACCCGCTAAAATACCGCAAGCGATATAGAAAGTTAAAAACTTGACACTACCCAACTCCTCTTCAATATTGTTGCCAAAAATCCATAGAAACAACATATTGAAACCAACATGGGTAAACCCAGCATGGAGGAACTGCGATGTTACCAAAGTCAACGCCTCTGGCACGGGTTGATTTACAGCAATGCCATCAAAACTAGCCGTGAGTTCCCTAGGAACGATCGCAAAAAGATGGAAAAACCCATCTAGCTGAGGGGGAGTTAAGGTTAACTCATAGATAAAAATCAAGATATTGGCAGCAATTAGAGCATAGGTAACATAGGGGGTAATTTTTATAGGATTCTCATCGCGTAAGGGAACCACAGGTATTTTTTCCTAATTTTTTCAAAAAACTAGGAGAAGAATAACTTAATTTATCTTGACTTGACTGCCAACTGAAGATAGATTTCTGGCGCTGAGTCTAGGGTTTAGAGTCGGAAGAAAATAATCCTAGCAAGGGACCAAGGATAGCGCCAAAAACAAATCCCCCGATGTGTGCAAAGTAAGCAACGCCACCATTTTCCATACCGATATTACTCTCTACGCTCAGACTGGCAACGCCGTACAAGGCTTGCTGAATAAACCAAATTCCGAGAAAGAAGATTGCCGGAATTGCCGGAAAGGTGATAAAAGGTCCGAGAAAAACTAAGGTTCGGACTCTGGCATGGGGAAACCTGAGGATGTAAGCTCCTAATACACCTGCGATCGCTCCACTAGCACCTAAAGAAGGAATCGCTGATTGCGTTGAGAAAAACCATTGAGACAAAGCCGCTAACGCACCACAGGCAAGGTAAAAAATTAAGTACTTGACGTGACCTAGCTGGTCTTCAATGTTATTGCCAAAAATCCACAAAAACAGCATATTCCCGAAAATATGCGCCAAGCCGCCATGTAGAAATTGGCAGGTTATCAGCGTTAGTGGTTCTGGTATGGGCTGATTAACTGGAATACCTGACAAGCTAACCGTTAGCTCTTTGGGAATGACCGAATAAAGTTGGAAAAACCGTTCCAGTTGCGGCGGAGTTAAGCTCAATTCATAGAGAAACACTAATATATTTATAGCAATTAGCGTATAGGTTACATAAGCAGTGGTGCGCGTAGGATTGTCATCGTGAATAGGGAACACTAGCTTTTTCCTGCCTTATCCAGAAACTGGAAGAACAGTACCTTAACTCGTTCCTATTTGTCGGCTATCTATGGATGCATTTCTCTTAAGGCGGGGAGAGTTTTATAGAGGTTCTTCATAAAAAAAACCCTCTATTAATAAAGAGGGGTTAAGGCTTGGCAAAAGTAGGAATTGAAAAAACTTACACGCTCCAGCTAGAGAGTTACTAGAACCTAGGCGAAGATATCATTAGTTTGATTATCACGTCAGATGCGGTCTCTCGCTGGCAATGCCAACAAACCAACTTTTTGTATTATCCTTGAACAACGATTTTACCTGCCATGCCAGCACCACGGTGAGGTTGGCAGAAGAAGGGGTACGTACCGGGTGCAGTATCTGCTGGGAACGTAGTCTCGAAAGACTCACCAGGAGAGAACGTTAACTTCTCGTGAGATAACTTCTTCGCCAGTGCCTTATCTCCACCTGGAACTTTAGCGTCATCAAAGACAGCGTTGTGAGGAGGAACTTTATTCATTACCCACTTAACCGTATCACCAGGCTTAATGGTGACAGTTGCGGGTTCAAATTGAAGCAATCCCTTGTCTGTACCCATCTTCACCGTATAGGTGTCTGCTGCTGCTGGGGAAGCTGACAAAGCGAAGCTAGCGACTATCAGCAAGATTGTAGACAGTAGCAAGCCTAGCCTGCGTGGAATTGCGGCTTTAAATTTCATCATTTTCTCCGAAAATTCGCAATTGAATTCTTTAATTAATATTTTAGGGCAAGTGTTTACCTTTATTTCGTGTTGAGAACCGTACCCTAGCGGTTCTCAAAACTCCGACGTACCCCAACCGGGAGCTTTTTGTGCTGCCCTGAGGACGAATGCCGCTAGCTTTTCGATTTGCTCTTGTGGCATCCAGCTTTCTGGGACTTCGCGGCACCAAAAGCTTGGTTCACTACCATCGTAGGTCATCGGCTCCCTCAAGAAAGACACCAAACCGTTGATGTTATCGCGGGGTGGGGTAGCACCACTTAGAGTCTTCAGAGAGAGAGACACGGTTGGGTCGGGCAAAGTCGCTCCACCAACGTGACAATTCAAGCAGTGGGTTTCAAATAGCTGCTTCCCGGCGGATAAATCTTCGCCAGAGAACTGCGCTGTTTGACCGTGTCCATCGACATCCAGCGAGACAGGTTCTGTGACTTGCAGGTAGCGTCTGACGTAGGTATCTACAGCAGCATAGGCGGGAGAGCTGACCAGAAAGACGCTAAAAACAGCAATTAAAGCGGCAACTAGACAGGGAACTGAAAACAGTTGACGCCTTCTAGAGGGCAAAACGGAAGTGATTTTGATTAAGCGGGTCAGCATCTTTACCTCTTTTTTCGATAGCGTTCGGCAGCTTCCCTCGTTGCGGAATGTCATTAGTCATTAGTCCTTAGCCCTTAGTTAACAATTGACCTTGCTAACCAATGACCAATGACCAATGACCAAGTTAAGTCTTAGTTGTAGACCTTACCGCCTCCCCACATTCTGCCGAGGATTTTCGGCTGAAGGAGGATATGACCTGCGATCGCCTCTAGGTCTTCGTCTGTGAGGTTTCTCATCTCTGGATAGATATCAGCACTCTTGAGGCTGGGGTGTAACTCAGAAATTTCGATTTCCCCGTCGTAAGTAGTGGGATTTTTCATGTAATCCACCAAAGCGCTAATGTTATCACGAGGCGGTGTGGCTCCAGCAAGCACTTCAGTACCTAGCCCGATGTTAGGGTCAGTTTTAGTTCTGCCTCCACCATGACATTGAGAGCAGGTATCGTTAAACAGGCGCTTGCCTTTCTGCACTTCTTCAAGACTGAGGAGGGTAGTATCACCCGCCTCATTTGCCTTTATCGTGCGCACATCGGTGCTCAGTTCAACGGCAGCTACACTCCCAACCGCAATTTGAAAGGCAAAGAATATAGTTGCCACAGCAAGCAAGATGAATCGCTTCATTCTTAATTCTCCTTTGAAAATTTGGCTCATTCGTTTTGAAGGCTCAACACACCACTGACTCAATCTGGAGCGTATCCTCTACGGGAGGGACATCGCCGTCAACCAATTATTAGGATAAGAAGACTTCTACAGTGCAAAGGAAACGCGCCTTAGCTCTTTTGGATCTTCCCAAAGGCATAGCTCATCGCGATCGCGGTTGAGTTTAATCTCCCCTACTAGCAGGTGTGACTGTGTCCTGTGTTTGGGACAAAATCTTAGAAATAATTGCTTTGGCATCCTCTAGGGCTAAACGGGTTTCTTGAGTTTTGTACCCAATTCCCAACTGCTCGCATAGATGGTAGACCTCCTCAATCGGAAGGTCGTATTCGGCGGCAATCTCCGCAATTGACAGGTCTGCAAACCCCATAGTTTTTGGCTGGCTGAATCAAGATCGAGTCTCTCTAATATGAATATGATGCCACTCTGCGACCCCTTTCCTTACATCGGCGGCTTAGTTGGGGATCAGAGCTGGAACTTCTGGCACACTCGGTTCAGCACTTCTGTTGACAAAAACACGGAACTTCAACCAAAAAAACATAAGGCTTGGGACGTTAAAAAAAAGGTTGGTGCTAGGTCAATTGGGGTGTATAGAGGCGGCGATCGCTTCTCATGAGCGATTAGAATGTTTCCTAACCTGAAAGCCGTTTCAATCGTTGTGCCTGTAGGGCATGGAGTCTCAGCTATTTATGAAAGAGCATTGCCTATCCTCCTTATCCCATGCATCAGCCGTCTCGACAATCCAGGTTCACCAGATGGCTGAGTTGGCAAAGGCTCTCAAAGAAATAGGATTGCACGGTTCGCGACCGACCTTTGTCCTGGTGGGCGGTGCTAGTGGATTGACTGAGGATTACTTAGATTGTCTGCGTCAGCTATTTGTGGAGAGGTTAGCTCCCCTGGCTGAAGAAGCTGGAGCTTATGTAGTTGATGGCGGTACTGATGCTGGAATCATGAGTTTAATGGGACAAGCCCGCGTTGAGATTGGTGGAACCTTTCCCTTGGTTGGCGTGGC